>NZ_CP009888.1:600000-797500 GCF_000788395.1 Pseudoalteromonas piratica | reverse complement strand
TTATTCCGTTGGTCACTCAGTTCAACTAAGTCTAAATTTTGTTACGCTTTAAAAGCGTATGTTAGAACTTAATCTGTACGAGTGCCCACACAGATGATTGCTTAAATTTTTAAAGAACAGTGCAAACAACTTGGTGTTTGCTGCAGCCTCTCTCGCTGCGAAGTGGAGCGCTATATTAACCGCTTCACTTTTAAAGTCAACTAGAAAATTAATTTATTTTTCAAAGTAACTTTCCGTTTGACTCCCGGTCACTTAACTCAGCGTTTGTTGTTGCTGTGCTCCGTGTCGGTGGATGCGCATTATAGGGAGATTCGATTTCAGTGCAAGCACTTTTTGCAAGAAAATTTAAACTTTTGATTCGTTTGCTCAGCAAGTGAGCAAAACGTCTATTTTCTTAACAAAAAGCGCTTTTATTTGATCAATTAGTTAACAGCAATGTGTAAAACTTGACCTGCCTTACGAAGGTATTCGCACTCAGCTTCTAGTTCAGCCTGCATTAATGGGTGCTGGCTAAACCAAATATGTGGAATAACAATTGATAAATCATTATCTGATGTAAGTAGTTTTAACTCTGGAAGTACATCATCCTGTCGACGCATGCTCAGAATTACCGACAATCGAAGTATATGAAGTAGCTTGTTGGTTACATCTGAAAAGCAGCCTAACGATTCTAGGTTAACTTTATCGATATCCTCTTTATGATACTTCACTAAGAAGACTAATCGATTTTTCTGTGCTTTGGTAAATCCAGGCATATCGGTATTAGTCATAACGTATGCGCCGTGCTGACCATATTTCTTATAACCAATTAATAAACCCGTCTCGTGTAATTTAGCCGCCGCTTCGAGAATCGATAAATCTTCATCAGATAATTGCCACTCATGCTTTACTTGGTTTGCTAGTAATAAAGCAATATCTGCTACCCGCTTAGATTGCGTTGCATCTATATGGTAACGAGATAAAAAGCTATTAACCGTGCGCGCACGAATATCTGAGTTATGCAGTTCAGGGATCATTGAATAGAGTACCCCTTCCCTTAAAGCGCCACCAGCAAGACCCATTACTTCAATACTTAAGCTTTCAAATAACGCTATTAATATTGAAAGGCCTGATGCAAAGACTAACTTTCTTTCTTGCATCAATCCGGGAAGGTCAAGCTTATCGATAGACTTATATAATACTGCCTGATGTTTAATTGCATTAAGTTTATCAAGTGTGAGTAAATCATCTTGTCTTTGAGCAATCATGATTTCTTGAATGGCTTGTACTGTTCCTGAAGCACCAGACACACTTAACCAACCAAGTTTTTTATACTCGGCAATAATAGGTGCGATAATTTCTTTTGCTGCATTGGTAGCAGCTTCAAAGTTATCATGGGTTAACAAGCCATCTTCGAAATACTTCTCAAGATAAGTGACACATCCCATATTTAAGCTTTTATATAATAGTGGATCGAAGCCATCACCAATCACGACTTCGGTACTTGCACCACCAATATCAATCACTAATTGCTTACCGAGTGTTGATGAGGTGTGTGCTACACCTTTATAGATTGTTTTTGCTTCTTCTTCACCACTAATTACTCTTATAGGATGACCAAGAATTAATTCAGCCTTTTCGACGAACTGCTGAGCATTGGCAGCTAAGCGGAGTGTAGCTGTAGCAACAATTGTAATGTTATCTTTCGGAATATCTTGTAAGCGCTCAGCAAAAAGAGAGAGACATTCCCACCCTCTTTGCATCGCTTCAATGCTTAGCTGGTTATTTTCATCCAATCCTGCCGCTAACCTAACTTTTCGCTTCACTCGACCAATTGTCTGTAAATCACCGGCTACGGCTTTGGCTATTAACATATGAAAACTGTTTGACCCTAAATCAATTACGGCAAAACAGTTCTGATCATTTGTTTTATCAACGGTTAGCATTGATACCTCAAAAAACTACTAACTATGGGCTCTTCTTTGAGCTGGTTTATTTGGGCGTCTGTTATTTTGATTTGGACGCTTTGCACGGTTATAACGTGGTTTTGGAATATCGTCTAACAGTGCTGTTTTATCATAATGAGATAACGGGATTGCATGGTCAATATACTCTTCAATTGGTTGAAGGTTATAAGCATATTGCTCACAGGCAAAACTAATTGCATGGCCATAAGCACCTGCGCGACCAGTACGACCAATGCGGTGGACATAATCTTCACAATCATCTGGCAAATCAAAGTTAAACACATGACTTACAGCATCGATATGCAATCCACGCGCGGCAACATCAGTCGCAACTAAAAAGTCTAAATGACCATCAGTAAACTGTTTTAGTATTGAGATACGTTTTTTCTGATTCACATCACCCGTTAACAAGCCCACACGGTGACCATCTGCTTTCATCCACTGATAAACGTTTTCACACATGTGCTTAGTATTTGCAAAAACAATTGCTTTGTCTGGCCACTCTTCTTCAATAAGGGTCAGTAAAAGGGGAATTTTATCGTCTTGTGAAGTGTGGAAAAGTTCTTCTTGAATGCGGTGATTGGTTTTCTGCTCAGGCTCAACTTGCACATGAATAGGATTCGTCATGTGCTCAAATGCTAATTCTTGCACACGGTATGAAAGTGTTGCCGAAAATAATAAGTTTAAGCGCTCTGTCGCTTCAGGCATACGACGCAACAAATAACGAATATCTTTAATAAAGCCAAGATCGAACATACGATCGGCTTCGTCTAATACCACAACTTCAATATCATTTAAGCTGTAGCACCCCTGTTTATATAGATCGATCAACCGGCCAGTTGTACCAATTAAAATATCTACACCTTTTTCGAGTTGCGCCTGTTGTTTTTCATATTCCTCGCCACCATATACAATGCCAAGGTTAAGCTTACAGTCTGGTGCAAATATTTTTGCATCATTATAAATTTGTAACGCCAGCTCCCGAGTAGGCGCCATAATAAGTGCTCTTGGGTGTTTACTTGCCCCTTTACTATTTACCAGTAAGTGGTGACAAGTCGCAGCTAAAAACGCAATGGTTTTACCAGTACCCGTTTGCGCTTGCCCTGCAATATCTCTTTTTTGTAGTGCATAAGGTAAACTTTTTGCCTGAATTGGCGTACAAAGTTCAAAGCCTTTGCGAGTTAGTCCGGCAACCACTTCCGGTGCGATGTCAAAGTCGGCAAACTTTGTTTCGGTTAAATGTGTCTTATTCATAGCGAATAAGCATAACGCTTAAACTTGCAATAAGAAACAATAGTGTTTAAATACGCTATAAATAAATTCGCGAAAATTATCGGAGAACCCAATGAGCGATAAAATTATCCAACTTACAGACGATAGCTTTGAGTCTGATGTAGTTAATGCTAACGGCCCTGTACTAGTTGATTTTTGGGCTGAGTGGTGTGGTCCATGTAAAATGATCGCGCCAATTCTTGACGAAGTAGCTGAAGAATTTTCTGGTCGTGTAACGATTGCTAAATTAAACATCGACCAAAACTCAGGTACACCGCCTAAGTTTGGTATTCGTGGCATCCCAACACTTCTTCTATTTAAAGACGGTGGTGTTGCTGCAACTAAAGTTGGTGCGCTTTCTAAAACTCAACTTGTTGAATTTTTAGAAGACAACATCTAATTGAAGAGGCTGGTCTACCCAGCCTTTTTCATTTTTGCGTTGATTATTTTTTATAAAGACTGGACGCTTTCAGCAAGAGCTGCTAACTTATTACATCATATTTATCCTTAGTAATTATTCAATATTACTTCCACTCAAAAACCTTGAGAAAAAAACATTAAAGAACCCACCAATATGCATTTACGCGAACTTAAAAATAAGTCGATTAACGAACTTGTAAAACTAGCTGAGTCCATGGGACTTGAAAATGTAGGCCGCTTAAGAAAACAAGACATTATTTTTGCCATTTTAAAAGCTCACGCAAAGAGTGGTGAAAACATTTATGGCGGTGGCGTACTAGAAATCCTTCAAGACGGTTTTGGCTTCCTTCGTTCTTTCGAAGCCTCTTATTTAGCTGGACCAGATGATATCTATGTATCACCTAGCCAAATCAGACGCTTTAGTTTACGTACTGGTGATACAATTAATGGATTAATTCGTCCGCCAAAAGATGGCGAACGTTATTTCGCACTATTAAAAGTAAACGAAGTTAACTTCGACAAACCTGAAAACTCTCGTACTAAGATCCTATTCGAAAACTTAACACCACTTCACGCAAACGACCGTTTACGTATGGAACGTGGTAATGGTAGTACTGAAGATATCACAACCCGTGTAATCGATTTAGCAGCGCCAATTGGTAAAGGACAACGTGGTCTATTAGTAGCTCCGCCAAAAGCGGGTAAAACAATGTTGCTACAAAACATTGCGCAGTCTATTAGCTCTAACCACCCTGAGTGTGAACTAATTGTTCTACTAATCGACGAACGTCCAGAAGAAGTTACCGAAATGCAACGCCTAGTAAAAGGCGAAGTAGTTGCTTCAACATTCGATGAGCCTGCAAGCCGTCACGTACAAGTTGCTGAAATGGTAATTGAAAAAGCAAAACGCTTGGTTGAACACAAAAAAGACGTTGTTATCCTACTTGATTCAATTACGCGTTTAGCCCGTGCTTACAACACCGTAATTCCTTCATCAGGTAAAGTACTTACTGGTGGTGTTGATGCTAACGCACTTCATAAACCTAAGCGTTTCTTCGGTGCAGCGCGTAACGTTGAACAAGGCGGTAGCTTAACAATTATTGCAACTGCACTTATCGATACTGGCTCGAAAATGGATGAAGTTATCTACGAAGAGTTCAAAGGTACTGGTAATATGGAATTACACTTAAACCGTAAGATAGCGGAAAAACGTGTATTCCCAGCAATCGACTTCAACCGTTCAGGTACACGTCGTGAAGAACTACTGACAAAAGCTGACGAACTTCAGAAAATGTGGATTCTTCGCAAGATCGTACACGAAATGTCAGAGATCGACGCAATGGAATTCTTAATTGATAAACTTGCAATGTGCAAAACCAATGATGAATTCTTCGATTCGATGAAGCGAAAATAATCACATATATTTGTAAAAAGCGCTGGTAAATTACCGGCGCTTTTCTTTTCTCACATAAAAATCTGTTCTATAACTATTAAACACTTACACGTTATTAATCAGATTTATGCAAATACGTAAATTACTTTTACCCAGCTTAATCATTCTTAGCGCATGCTCCCTCTTATTGCTTTTTTTAGCAGATGCCAGTGCCCTATTCATGTCACTGCAAGCTGTGCTCTCACTTTCAATCGTTATACTCGGTTGGCAAGTGCAACAAAGTTACCAAAACCAAAGCAAAAACCTAAAGGCATTTGCACAAGCGGTCTCTAATCCAAGTAAAGTTAACCTTAAGTTTCGGTTTCAACAAAATGGTACTGGAGAAGACATCAAAGAGAGCAGTTTAATCGATAATTGGCTCGCATTGATGGATCATTTACTAAACGAGATTTACGCTTCCTCAGCAAGGCTATATCCGATGGCCAATGAACTAAAAGATACCTATTCTTCTATGACGCAAAAAGCTACCATGCAACACAGCCATGGCGAGACACTGGGGTCCTCCATGGCCGCCATGCTGGATGTGTCGGCACAACTAGACGAAAATCTCGATAAAATATATCAAGCAGTAGCAAGTGCTACACAGTCAGTAAAGAAAACTCGTACCGACTCTGACGTCAGTCAAGCTAGTTTAATATCCCTCGCAGAAAAGATAGAACAAACGGGTGAGCAGCTCGACCAACTCAAAAAGGACAGTGATCAAATCACCTCAATTATAGAAGTGATCAACGCTATTGCTGAACAAACTAACCTACTCGCGCTCAATGCAGCAATTGAGGCAGCTCGCGCAGGTGAGCAAGGACGTGGATTTGCTGTTGTAGCTGACGAAGTGCGCAACCTCGCGGCACGTACCAGTCAATCAACACAAGAAGTGAGTGCTATGGTCAGTAAAATCCAAAACGGTACAGACTCAGTACATCAATTTATGATGGCGGCACACGAAGAAACAAAGCAAACGGTAAGTTTGTCAGAGCAAGCAAATCAAGAAATCGACCAAATTGATGATTCAATGAGTAATATTCATGCTTTATCTGAACAAATCCACCAGCAAGTTGCACAGCAAAAAATCGTTTCTGATGAAGCCCAGTCTTCCGTCACTTCAATGATTGAATTAAATTCAGATGCGCTTTCGAGTTCAAAAATTCAATCTGTTACCAGTGATGATTTATTTAATCTCGCAACTAGCTTAAAAGAGAAACTCGAATTATTTGATTTTAACAGTATGGAATGGAACACGGATACGCGCACCAAGTTGAGGCAAGAAAAAGCGACAGCGCAAACAGCTGACAGTGGTGAAATTGATTTATTTTAGAAAGTGCGCCTAAATTTTAAGGCGCACTCGCTTTATTTACTCTACAACAGTCACATCGAGCGTTTCAGATTTACCTTCATAGCTCGAGATGAGTGTAAATGAGCCTGTATTAGCCGTTGCAGCTGTCAGCTCTAAATGCGCTTCATCGGTGCCTTCTTTCAATAGCTTTGACGTTGCTAAATCGGTGCCAGATAAATTCCAACTTGCGAATTCAGACACATTAAAATCACCATTAACACCAGTTAAGTCTGCAAATAGCTGCAGTGACACTTTCGCCCCCTGCTTTATTTCTAAGCTATCTGTGCCGGTATTAATTTTTAAGCTTTTCAGAGTTGAATCACCTGTTACTTCAACCGAAACCTGTGCTTGCTGACCACCACACGTAGCATATACATTGGTCGTGCCACTTGTTAATCCTACTATGTTTCCTTTCACATCGTCGGCATTTGAAACAGATGTTATAGCGGTATCACTCGAAGCCCAAATAGCACTGTTTGATGTAGTGTACGTCTCACCATTTAATAACGTTATCTTAGGTGTCAACGTGTCTCGCTCGGCTAACGCCAATGCTAATGACTCAATATCTTTACTATCACGTTGAATCGATAAGCCATTAAGTTGTGCAATAGATGCGGTGAAGTTATCACTGCCAGTTACACCGTCGCTATGTTTGGCAGTAATGGTCAAAGTCTCATCTTGCTCGGCAGAAGTTGATAATAGCCCTGTTGCACTAATTTTTGCTGTAGTTGAGCCAGTAAACTGCCAACTAAGTAAATTTGTATCTGGCGCACTCACATAGCCATCTTGATACGTCACTTTAGCGGCAAGCTGCGTATCCACACAGGTATTAAGCGTGTTACCGTCCATTTCCTTTAAAACAACACTTATTGCCGTTGCTTTGCTTTCACTAATTGATAGCTCGGTTGTGGCTTCAATTTCATTAATTGTTGTCGCTGTGAAAGTCACAATACCTTGATTATCTTCAAGGGCTTTAACTGCTGTAACTAGGCCACTGCTATTAATGGTCGCCACATCCGTATTTGATGAGGTCCAAGTAACTTCTTCCGTGACATCTCTAACATCACCTTTTGAGTCGGTGCCCATGGCGATTAGCTTATGCGTTTGTCCCGGGCGTAATCTAATATCACTGCCAGTAAATTCGATGCTTTCAATAATTGTGCCATTGGCACGTTGAGACTCTAACTTGACGGCTTTTACTAATGCTGCAGGATCATCGAAATCACTGCATGCCGAAAGCATAAACGCACTCGCCATAGCTAAAGGCAATAATTTATATTTTGTCATGTTCTATTCCCTCTAAAATATGTAGCTAACGCCAAGCGTGTAATTAGCAAGTTTGAAATCTGTGTCCGAGTGCAGTACTTGGTAGCCTAAACGTACTTTCACATCTTCAAAATGAGGGATCTGTTGATTAATACCCACTCCCCAAGCAAAACCGTCATAACTATCAATACCGTTATAGGTCTCTTCAGGTCCTGAAACTGCGAGTTCATTCCAGCTCCAACCAAGCAAAATATCAGCACTAAAACCATAAGAAGCTGGCGATTCAAAACGACCGAAAACAGAGTAAGATTTATCAAGTTCGAAATTCATACGGTATAAGTCATCATCACCGCCCGATACCGCAACTTGCCCTTCTAGTGCAATGCCCTCAAAAAACTCATAACCCGCTTTCACATAAACGGCATTAGGGTTTACCTTTTCGTTGGCAATTTCAAAATTGTTATATGCGTAATCTACGCCCACATACATCTCATTTGCAGCTAAAGATGCACCACTAAAAGCAAGCATGCTAGAAAAAATCAAAGATTTCATAAAAATCCTTTTTGTATAATTGTGTCCCTATTCTATTGAATGCAAATCCAAAAAGCACTCTCATAAGTATAAACAATTGTAACTGCGCAGACGGGATTACAATTGCCCGTAACTTGCGCAAAAGGTTATACTATCACCAATCCATTTTTATAATTAAAAGCCTGACAATACTATGAAATATAAAGACCTCAGGGACTTTATCGAACTGTTAGAAAAGAAAGGTCAGCTAAAGCGTATCAAACAAGAAATTGATACCTATTTAGAGATGACCGAAATCGCCGACCGCACTTTGCGTGCAAAAGGCCCTGCACTACTTTTCGAAAATCCAAAAGGCTATTCCATTCCTGTTCTTGCTAACCTATTTGGTACACCTGAGCGTGTTGCTTTAGGTATGGGGCAAGAAGATGTATCAGAACTAAGAGAAGTCGGTAAGTTACTCGCCTTTTTAAAAGAGCCTGAGCCACCAAAAGGCATTAAAGATGCGCTAAGCCAGCTACCGGTGTTTAAGCAAGTACTCAACATGCCGCCAAAAGAAGTAAAGAAGGCACCATGCCAACAAGTAATTCTTGAAGGAGATGAGGTTGATTTAACTAAACTGCCGATTCAACACTGCTGGCCTGGCGATGCAGCGCCACTGATCACTTGGGGCTTAACAGTTACTAAAGGGCCTTATAAAAAGCGCCAAAACTTAGGTATTTACCGCCAACAATTACTGGGCAAAAATAAAATTATTATGCGCTGGTTATCACACCGTGGTGGTGCACTCGATTATCAAGAGTGGTGTAAAGAACACCCAGGTGAACCCTATCCTGTCTCGGTAGCGCTTGGGGCAGACCCTGCAACTATACTTGGTGCAGTCACACCTGTTCCAGATACGCTAAGCGAGTACGCTTTTGCTGGATTGTTACGTGGCAGCAAAACTGAAGTGGTAAAGTCAATTTCAAATGACTTACAAGTACCTGCCAGCGCCGAGTTTGTATTAGAAGGTTATATTGAACAGGGCGAAATGGCACCTGAAGGACCTTATGGCGACCACACCGGTTACTATAATGAAGTCGATGACTTCCCGGTCATGACAGTAACGCATATTACGCACCGTAAAGATCCTATCTACCACAGCACCTATACTGGCCGTCCGCCTGATGAACCGGCTATTTTGGGGGTTGCGCTTAACGAAGTGTTTGTGCCTATTTTGCAAAAGCAATTCCCTGAGATTGTCGATTTCTACTTACCACCTGAAGGCTGCTCTTACCGCATGGCTGTGGTTACCATGAAAAAGCAATATCCGGGTCATGCAAAACGCGTAATGATGGGTGTTTGGTCATTCTTACGTCAATTCATGTATACTAAGTTCGTTATTGTGTGTGATGATGATGTAAATGCCCGCGACTGGAATGATGTAATTTGGGCAATCACCACGCGTATGGATCCTGCCCGTGATACCACAATGATTGAAAATACCCCGATAGATTATCTCGACTTTGCCTCACCAGTTTCTGGCTTAGGGTCAAAAATGGGGCTTGATGCCACCAACAAATGGCCAGGAGAAACCGACCGAGAATGGGGCGAGCCCATTGTAATGGACGATAAAGTCAAACAACGTGTTGATGAAATTTGGGATTCACTCAACATTTTAGAAAAGTAACGCAGTTAAACTTGCGTCGTGAAAAGGTTTAAAAATGCAATTAGTTAAAGCAAACGTGGTAAGCATTGCTCCTTTAACAGAGTATGTTTATAAAGTTGAACTAAAACCAAGTGAGCCAGTGTCATTTGAAGCAGGTCACTACCTGCAACTGGTATTGGGTGAAAAAGATAAACGCGCATTCTCAATCGCAAGCCGCCCAAGCCAAACCGAGCTATTAGAATTACATATCGGTGCATCAGAAGAAAACAGTTATGCCATGCAAGCGCTGGATCACCTAAAAGAGCACTTTGCTAATAATACGCAAGCCGATGTTGAAGTGGGCTTAGGTATTTCACAACTACGCACTGAGTCAGAGCTGCCTGTAGTATTACTTGCGGGCGGAACAGGCTTCTCATACGTTAAATCAATGGCTGATCACCTTGCAGAAATTAAATCAACACGCCCTGTTTTCTTTTACTGGGGTGTGCGCGATGAATCAGCACTATATGCCAAAGATGAAATGGAAAAGTGGGCTGCAAGCCAAGCTAACTTTAACTTTATTCCAGTAGTAGAGCACGCGAGTGACAACTGGCAAGGTCACACAGGCTATGTGCATAAAGCAGTAATGAAAGATATGGATTCGCTTGCGCCATACGAAATCTATATGGCAGGTCGCTTCGATATGATTGGCCCTGTACGTGATGACTTTATTGCCCACGGTGCTATTCGCGAAAACATGTATGCTGATGCTTTCGCATTCATCAAATAATAGATATCGTGATTTTCTAAAAGGAGCCATTTGGCTCCTTTTTTATTTTCTAGCTCATTTGCTACTGACACTCCCTGACATAACAGCCTGATTAAATAACCTCATCATTTCAAAGGAGACAAATGATGAGTAACGTAATCGAAATCGTAAATTTCAAACTTGCAGAAACTACTCAAGCCGCAGATTTCACAGCTGCTAATGACGCTTTACAGCAATTCCTTAATAACCAAACCGGTGTGCTGTACCGATCACTTGCCAAACAACAAAGCGACAATATTTACGTTGATGTGGTTTACTTTGCCACTATGGCAGATGCTAAACGTGTGCAAGACGCATTTTATGAAAATGAAATTTGCCAGCAGTTCGCCAAGTTAATTGAAAAAGAAAGTGTTATTTTAGAGCACTACGATGTAGTGTCACAAACACCTTGTGACGCATAATTAACACGTAAAGCACATTCAATTAAGGAAATATGGTGCATAAATCTGAGCGTTTATTTCAACTGGTTAACTTACTTAAAGGCCGCCGCCTTGCTGTAACCGCCAAACAGCTAGCAGATAAACTAAACGTATCTGAGCGCACCATTTACCGCGACATTCAACACTTACAAACATCGGGCGTGCCTATCGAAGGCGAAGCAGGCATTGGTTACCTTATTTCAGAATGTGACCTGCCCCCCATGATGTTTACCCTCGAAGAACTGCAAGCCTTAATGCTCGGCAGTCGCATGGTAAGCGAATGGACGGATCCTGTTTTAGCCGATAAAGCCCATTCTGCACTTGCTAAAATTGAGGCCGTTTTACCAAGTAGCTTAAAACAAAAAGTGGATGATCTGCCCTATTTAGTATCGGGTTGGAGTCATAACCAAGCACAACAAGCTTTCACCCTCACCTTACGCCAAGGCATAGAGCAACACCGCTGTGTAAACATTGATTATTCCGATGCCAAACAGCAAATCACCAGCCGCCTTGTAGAGCCTTTAGGTATGGTGTATTGGGGTGGCAAATGGACGCTAATCACTTTTTGCCGCTTACGAAACGACTATCGCGAATTTCGTATAGACCGCATTCAAGCGGTATCACTTACAGAGTTTTCATTTACAACCCATGACGATAAATCGCTCGCGCATTATGTGAAGCTAGTGCAGGAGAAATATAAGGAGTGTTAAGGGAAGCTGCTTTATTTATGAAACACACCTTTGCAAAAAGTGAAAAGACCTTACCGCTGTTTTGCTAGATAGATATCGTAACTAAATAAATCTAACCCAAGCGCACAATCTCAACTTATTTATAGAATTAAAACTGGTTTGTCGCGCTGGCGACAGCAGCCAAAGGGCGGCTTGCGCCGGCCTCCCTTTGGAATCCCTCGGCGCCCAAAAATCAAACTAACTCTTCAAGCAAAATTTAAATGTGAACATAAACGCCATGAAGCAACGTCCCTATTGTACATGGCTTGCTCGACCGCTTCGCTCCCTGTCTCGCATTATTCATTTAAACTCCGCTTTCAGGTTTGATTAATGGGTGAGGGAGTGAACTTTGAAAACAGCTTTCAAGTCCACAAAAGCGCTAAACTCAGGCAGCGGTAACGCACTGTAAAACCTTGAGTAATACTACAACCTAGCTCAAACCGTTACACCGTAAATCCTAAAGACGATTTAAACCAAAAATACGGCGTGTTGCTAGGCTACCTTAAACGCTCAGTAATAACTCATTTAGCCAACAAAATCTTCGAAGGAAACATTAGACTCTTCTGCTAAACCTTCATTGAGCATTTCAGTGAACCATGCTTTTAAAGCTGCTTGCATTTCCGGCATTGAAGATTTCCACACAGGTTTGATGTGTTTAACCCAAAGATCTAACTCCTTTTGCGTATATGTTCTATGTTCACACAAAGTACTAGCAACTCTTAGAATATCTTTGGCTGCTTCTTTGTCGATGACCTGACTAGGAACAGCCCAATGTTTTTGACCTAAGCAGTCTGTATAAAAACCAACTTGCTTTAGATCATCCAGTAGCGCTGGAAAATCGTTTTCTTCGGAATAAATACCTCCGAAATCACGAAGTTTTTTACAACCATTTGCGACCAATAAAGGAAATACGTACATCACATTCTTTTTAGTATGAGTCCGATAAGCTTTCCAAGCGTCTTTGACCTCTTTTCCATCTCTTGCAACTGCTAACTCACGAAGGATTGAAATTTTCCCAGCCTCTTCAATTGCTAACACAGCTATGGAGTAAGCCGTCGGATAGCTTTCAAGTTCAAACAGTTTTTCAGCATCACTCAGTAGCCGCTTGGCATTTTGTTGAGCAAAATTCATTCCATTAGCAATCTCACTTGTGCTGAGTGTATTTTTCCACTGTTTCAAATTTTTACTCAACTGCACACCTTTGAATTATTGCTGTTTATATTCAAAGTCAACTTATAACACCAATATTTAATTGTTACTAGTCAGATAGTTAATTGAAAACCTTCATCTTATAAGTTGTAGAAAGCGGGCAACTTGCCTGCAAAATATTAAGGAAGAATTGCTCTTTTCTATACAGAACAGATGAAATTATTCAACACCTGCTCAATAGTGACCTTAAAGGCTGTTGCTGAGGAAGATTCCCCCTTTAATCAAACCTGAAACCATTATTTAAATGAATAATGCGAGACAGGGAGCGAAGCGGTCGAGCAAGCTATGCTGAGGCATGGATGCCGATTCATAGCGTTTATGTTCACATTTAAATTATGTTTGAAGAATCCGTTTGATTTTTAGGGCGGCTTTTTCTTGGTTCGTTCTTTTTGGCCGTTTAAAAAGAATGAACGAGTGCGCCATGGATGGCGCATGATATTTACAGGGAGGTACAATACGAGGGATATTTACAGGGATGTGTTAGCTTTAATAAACAAAAAAGGAGCTTTTTAGCTCCTTTTTACTGCTATCGCCAATGCGACGAAATCAAATGCTACTGAAAATATCAGCGAAATTACGCATATTTCCCCATTAACACTTTACGCTCACTATCACTTAAAAACGCGATTTGTAATGCGTTCTTTTGTGCTGTAGTGATTTCAGCCTGTGTTAAACCTGCTTGTGGCGCTGCCACCTCAAATTCGTGTCGAATTTCAATGTTACTTACGCTTGGGTCATCAGTATTAATGGTGGCTAATATGCCGTGTGCTAAAAATTGCTTTAGAGGGTGCGTTGCCATTGATGCAACTGTACTCGTTTGAATATTACTGGTTAAGCACGATTCCACACCAATTTGGTGATCGCGTAGGTAATCCATCAGCGCGGCGTCTTCAATTGCTTTTACACCGTGACCAATACGTGTTGCGCCAAGCTCTTTAATTGCATGCCAAATGCTTTCGCTGCCTGCAGCTTCACCTGCGTGAGTGGTAATTTGTAAACCCGCATCGCGCGCTTGTTTAAAGTGACCTTCAAATAAGTTACCTGGGAAACCAAGCTCGTCACCCGCTAAATCGAGTGCAATAAGCTCATTTTTGTGCGCCAGTAAGCCATCAAGTTCCGCTTGGCATGCTTCAACACCAAAAGTACGCGACAAAATACCAATCAATTTTGCTTGTACGCCCGTCTCACGGCTACCCGCTTTTACGCCATCAATAACCGCAGCAACTACGTCTGCAATATTTAGGTTGTGGGTTTGCGCCATATAATATGGGCTAAAACGCAGCTCAACATAATCAAGCCCCTGCCCTTTTGCATCAAACATATTTTCATAGGCAATGCGACGACATGCATCTAAATCACCCAGCACTTTTACACCCCAATCCAGCTTTTGTAAAAAGCCAAGTAAATCAGGCTCATTTTCAATTACTTGTACATGAGGGCGCAGCGACTCAACATCGCTTGCTGGCAAATCCATATTAAATTTTAGGCCAAGATCTAAAATGGTTTCTGAACGAACATTTCCATCAAGGTGACGGTGTAAATCAAGAAGAGGAAGAGTTGAATCGATCATGGCTTGACCCTTAAAAATTTAAAATTGCGCGGATTCTACGTAGTTTAGCTATAAAAGCAAGGATTGCTTAGGACATAGGTCCTTATTCGAACAAATATAAAAAAAGCGCCGATCGGCGCTTTCTAATAAAGAATAAATATTCTCGAAAATACTAAGCATAGGTTTGATAAAGCGACACGGCTTTATCAAGCTGACCTGTTTGGCTAAAACATTCAGCTGCAATACGCCAATGTTTGATTGCATTGTCTTTGCTTAGCACTTTGTTAAATACTTTACCGGCCAACTCAAAATCACCTTGTGCTTTGGCAATGTATGCCAGCGTAAGTAATAAGGTTTCGTCCTCAGGTAATTTTTTAAGACGCGTCTGCACAAACTTTTGTAAATCTGAAAGCTTGGTATTAGTGCACTTGCTGAGTACTTGCCAAATTTCGCGGTACTTATCACCTTTAGCGAGTTTTAATAAACTCTTGTCGGTTTGCTCAGGGGCAAATAACGCAAGGTTGATTAAGTAATGAAACTCGGCTTTTTCTTTTAGCTTTTTAGGTAAATTACCGTACGCACTGTTTAGTGCATTTAGGTCTAACGCAGCAAAATAACGCTCAAATAACTGCTGCCACTGCTCGTCACTCAGAGCATGTTTTTTCTCAAAACGACTTAGCTGGTCATTAAGTGTTGACCAATCTTGCTGTGCCACTAAATACTCAGCAAAGTTAGCAAGCTCAAGATTTGTAGCCTTTTTATTTTTGGTGATTTGCTCCATGCTTTCTTTAGCAAGTTCAGCTTGTTCGCTTTCCACCAGCATCTGCGCAATATAAGGGGTGTCGTCTTCAGATACTTGCTCAAGGTGAAGTCTTGCTTCCGCTTTGTTGCCAGCTTCTAGTGCCGCACGTGCAGAAATTGCTTGGGCGATATTTTCCCACCCCTCAGGCACATGTGCTTTTGCTAAACTTTTTTGTGCCCCCACAAAGTCGCGATTAATAAACTGCCATACACCTGTTTTTAAATTAGTTTGCTTGCGCTTATCCGCACGCAATGCCCATTTAAAGCGGGTAACGCCATAGAGCGAGAAAACATAACGCAACAATTTATAAATCACAAAACCAAGCACGGCCAGTAAAATTGCAGCAATCACAAATGCGGTGATCGTGCCTTCAATTGTGTAGTCATTAAACGCGATTAATACATAGCCTTTTTCACCAATAGCAATCGGTGCTAGTGCTAAGACAATTAACGCAATAACAATGCTAATTATTGCCTTACTCATAGTAGCTCCTTAATTGCCGCTTCTGAGCTAAAGGTAAATTCAGGGTTAAACGCTAAGGGCTGTGATTGCAGTTCACTTAATTGGTTATTAAGGTAAACCACTTCAGATGCTTGTACATCGTAGTAATTGGTTAAAACACTTTGCGCCTGCTTTAAGGCTGCAGTAAACATAACCGCTTGCTGCTTAACCAGAGCCGTTTGTGCTTGAACCATATAAAAACGTAGCTGATGACGAATAAGCGCTTGTTCTTCTTGGCTTAATAATGACTCTACCGGTGCGGTGCGTTTGCGCACTTTAATAAAGTCATCCACCAGCAAATCCCAACTGCGTTTTAGATTTGCTTGCCAATCATCGACATTATCCGAAAGGGCTTGTTGGTTAACTTTATCTGCCTCTTCAGGCAACACAACCATGTTAAGTGGTAGCTTGTCTAAATTGGCAATTAACCCCGAAAGCCTTAGGTATATGTTTTCAACATCCACAGTTTGCACAGCATTTAACGCTTGAATATCTTGATGCAGCGCTTCACGAGCGGGCTGCGTGCCAGGGAAACTTTCTAGTAAAATATCAAGCCTTGCCAACATGGCAGCAGCACCTAAATAGTCAGCTTGTACTAGCGCTTTAAACTCAGCCATGCGATACAGGCTTTTCACTTCTTCACGGTTAAGCTCTGGCTCTTGTTGGTTGGCAACCTGTAATTGTTGCTCAATTTTCTGCGTTAGCGCACTTTCTGCCTGTACTAGCTGTGCTGAAAGGGCATTTTGTAATTGCTGATTTTGCCCTTGTAACGAAATAGCTTGCGCATTTGCCGCTGCAATTTGCTCCGACAGGCTATTTTTCTCATTGTTTAACTGAACAAGAAAGTTTTTTTGTTGTTGAAACAGCGTATAGCCATATCCTAAGCCACCAACAGCAGCAAGTGATACTAACAAGGCAACAACAGCAATTGCTTTACCAGAACCGGATTGCTTTTCAGTTGGCGCCGTCACCGTTTCCGTGGTTGTTTTGGGCTTATTAGCTGCTTTATCGCTGATTGTACTCTTTGCGGTAATATCTTTTTCTTGTTCCATAGCGTGACTCTGTTGAGGTTTATGCTGTTCTAATATTGCATTTAAAATGCTTTCGTTATCAGCACCTTGGCAATTAATAATTTGTTTTACATGGGCTTTTTCGTTGAAATACTCAACACAACGTGCACTCACTAAAAATACTGTCAGTGTTGCCAGCCAAGATTTATTGGATGCAACAGCGAGAAAACTATCAATGCTTGCATTGCTGGTCAGTACAATAGTGTCGACACCATTGTTTTTCCATTCGTTGGCGAGTGCCTTGGTCAATCCAGGATTCGCTAAACGCTTATAAACAGCAAGCGGCTGAAAGATCGCTTCTCGCTCTTTTAGCTCTTTTGCAAGTTTATTGCGCCCGCCTTTGCCTTTGACCAGCACAATTCGTTTGCTCGCGACGTTATTAAGCTCAGGCATCGCCAGTAAGCCTTCGCTTGTTTCCACTAATGGGCTGGCACACGGTTTCTCAAAGAGCTCAGTTACCACTTCTGCGGTGCTTTTTCCTACCGCTAAGCAAATGCTATTTTTTGTTAGCTCCGGCTTTAAGGTATGTAAAAAACGCGCAGCATCTTGTGACACAAATAACACAATATCAGCATCATCCAACATGCTAAGTTGCTGTTCACTCACAGTGATAGCTTCAAGCACTAACACAGGCTGAATAGAGCTTGTTATTGCCTTTTCAGCAAGTTGCTCAGCAAGTTGCTGGCTTTTTTCTTCAGCCCGGGTGAGTAAAATATGTGTCACAGTCGTTCCTTGTTAACTTGCGTAAACTTCTGCAAGAATTTTATTCGCGCCTTGCGCTAATAAATGCTCAGCTAGTTGCTCGCCAATTTGTTCAGCATTTGCCACATCACCTGTTAAGGTGTGTTGTAAGATAACCGAGCCATCTAACGCCCCCACAAGGCCACGCAATGTCAGTGTATTACCATCGACCGTTGCAAAAGCACCAATTGGCACTTGGCAACCACCTTGCAATTTACGGTTCATTGCGCGCTCTGCTAGCACACGATAGCGTGTTTCAGTATGCTCTAAAGGTGCCAAAAACGCTTTTGTTATTTCATCATCACTGCGACATTCAATACCCACTGCACCTTGACCATTTGCCGGTAATGAGTCTTCTGCCGCAATAAAATCAGCAATGCGCTCTGGCATTTCTAAGCGGATAAGACCTGCAGCTGCAAGAATAATTGCATCGTATTCACCTGCGTCTAGTTTTGCTAAACGCGTATTAACATTACCGCGTAAATCACGGATTTCTAAATCTGGACGCGCCGCTTTTAGCTGGCACTGACGACGTAAACTAGAGGTACCCACAATAGCGCCCTGCGGTAAATCTGCTAGCGATTTGTACTTATTAGATACAAATGCATCACGTGGATCTTCACGTTCACAAATTGTATGCAGTTCTAGTCCATCAGGGAATTCAACCGGAACGTCTTTCATTGAATGCACAGCGATGTCTGCACGCCCTTCCATCATGGCAACTTCAAGCTCTTTAACAAACAAGCCTTTACCACCAATTTTTGCCAGCGGTGTATCTAATATTTTATCGCCCTGCGTTGACATAGGGACGAGTTCAACCGCTAAGTTAGCATGGTGTTTTTCAAGCTCAGCTTTAACAAATTCAGCTTGCCATAGTGCCAGCGCACTTTTGCGGGTTGCAATACGAATGATAGACTTCTCTTGTGACATAACTTTCCTACACTGACCTTTTACTTATCAGTAATTATAAATTGCTTGCTCGCTAAGGTTTCACCCTCTGCGACTAATTCTACACGCCACATACCTAACTGCAGTGCCGCGATATTTTTTGATGAATAAGTTCGATAACGCTCAGCATAAATCGATAATTCAACATCGGCCTGTAATTGATCTTGAAAATACCATTTATGGCGCACGAGTTTGCCTTGAAGGCCGTTAACTTCGGTAAAAAAATACAGTTTTTTTGTAAAACTT
Organism: Pseudoalteromonas piratica; assembly: GCF_000788395.1. Classification (NCBI taxonomy): domain Bacteria; kingdom Pseudomonadati; phylum Pseudomonadota; class Gammaproteobacteria; order Alteromonadales; family Pseudoalteromonadaceae; genus Pseudoalteromonas; species Pseudoalteromonas piratica. Next base: position 778,616 of record NZ_CP009888.1, on the reverse strand, counting down.
GCCCGCGCAATACGCTCACCAATAATATCCACAGGCTCTCGTCCAATAATATCCCGTGACAATAATGCACGCGATACACTTTGCGTATTCATTTTTGCACCAAGTGCAATATCAGAGAGCGTTTGTTGTTCATCTGACTGTGTTATCAGCTCATTTGCTGAAGCGCTAGGTTCAAGCTTTTCTGTATTAGGTGAATCAATAATATCAACTAAATCGCTTTGCTCATGTTGCTCATTCACGCTTGGTAATTCAGGGTCATTTTGCGCAGCTGGTAATGATTCATCACTACTTTTTGTACCTAAGCCTTTATCCGTTTTCATTAAAGAAGACTGGCTTAAAGCAACCTTTTCGGTTTCTTTAAAGGGTGATTTTTCCACTTTTGTAACGTCAGTTAGTGTTTTTGCTTTTAGCAATGCACTCTGACCTGAAGCAAGTTTCTCGGTACCAACTTCATCATTATTTGGAAACACATAAAGAGTCATAAAAAATAAAACTGACACCACTAACGATAAGGCAGCAAATATACGCGACCAATGCCACTGATACTCGACAGGCTTATCAACACCTTTTTGTTTCAATTGGCTACTGTTTAGCGTTGCAGTTATTTTTATTTTTTGACTCACTCATGCTCCCTAACTTAAGCGCGAGATTAACCAAGCGCGGATCGCTTTAATCTCTTCTAAACACACTTGGTGTGCCATTGGGTAAACCTGCCAGCTTGCATCATAACCTAGCTCGACCAAAGTTTTGTAAGCACTCTCACCTGCTGTGGTTGGCACCACATCATCGAAACTGCCATGTGCCATAAACACATTTAAATTTGCTTGCTGTTTTTCTAACGTTAGTTTAGCAGGCTCACACATATAGGTTGAAAGCGCCATAATACCCGCTAGTTGATAAGGTAAACGCGGCCCTAAATACAACGACACCACACCGCCTTGCGAAAAACCAGCCAAAATAATGTTACTTGGTTCTATACCATTGGCAATCTCAGCATCGATTATTTGCTTTACTGCCGCAGCAGATTGTTGCACACCTTGCTCATCGGCGCGTTTATCTAGATCAAGGGATTTGATGTCGTACCAAGAACGCATCGCCATGCCACCATTTATGGTGACCGGTTGAATAGGTGCATGAGGGAAGATAAACTTAACACCTAGCTCTGACGGTAAATTAATTTCAGGTACAATTGGTGCAAACCCTTCGCCTGAATCACCTAAACCATGCAACCAAATAACGGTAGCTTTGTGACTTGATTGCGGGTCAATTACAATAGCATCTAAGCTCATTTATTCAGCTTCCCACACGATATTTGTGCCCGCTTGTTTGCTTGCAGCATCATTCATAAATTGCCAAAATTCAGCACCGCTGCGGTTATCTATCCACTTGTCGCCATGGCGCTCAAAGTGGTGACCGTTAAACTTGGTTGCTACCCATAATTGGTGTAATGGCGCCTGTTTATTAAGAATAATCTTAGAACCATCTGGAAAAATAATTTCTAAAATACCCGATGCAGATTCATAGTCTAAATCAACCTCACAGGCATCAACTTGCTCTTCTAAATTGATAAATAGGTCTTCGATTAACTGATGGTATTCTTGGTCTGTCATAGGTTAATTTCCAATTTGATTTTTTGATGCCAATAAAGCATAAGAAAAAACTTCAATATCCTGCGTTTTTACGCTTTTTTCTGATAATCTCTATTCAATAATACCAACCGTGGCATTCACTTGTCAGTAATAAGTTTTATAAACGGGCGATATGGTTAAGCGTAAGAAATTAGTTTCAACATTTATCAGTGGTACTTTGCTGATGTTAGCTGGCTGCGGACAAAAAGGTCCATTATATCTTGCTGAAGAAGAGCGAGTACAAACAAATCAACAACAGCAAAAAGTGCCTGTTGAAGATACGTCTGCGGAGCAGCAATAAATGGATTATTTTAACTACAACAATGACGAACTTTACGCTGAGCAAGCCAAAGTTGCAGACATTGCAGCGCAGTTTGGAACGCCGTGTTATGTATATTCACGTGCAACATTAGAGCGACACTACAAAGCATTTTGCGATGCCGCGAGTCACCATAATCACCTTGTTTGCTATGCTGTTAAAGCCAACTCAAACCTCGCTATTTTAAATACCTTGGCACGCTTGGGATCAGGTTTTGATATTGTGTCAAAAGGAGAGCTTGCACGTGTAATTAAAGCTGGGGGCGATACGAGCAAAGTGGTGTTCTCTGGTGTTGCGAAAACACATGATGAAATAGCTTTCGCCCTTGAACATAAAATTAAGTGTTTTAATGTTGAATCAGAAGCGGAACTTGAACGTATTTCGCACGTTGCGAGTGAGCTTGACGTTAATGCTCCCATTTCTATTCGCGTTAACCCGGATATTGATGCCAAAACACACCCCTATATCTCAACGGGTTTGAAAGAAAACAAATTTGGTATTGATATTAAAGTTGCAGTAGATGTTTACAAAAAAGCTGCGAACTTGCCTAACCTAGATATTAAAGGCATTGATTTCCATATTGGTTCACAGTTGACTGAAGTTGAACCCTTTATTGCTGCACTTAAAAAAGTGATTGCACTGGTAAAAGAACTGGCGACTCATGGCATTAAGCTTAGTCATGTGGATGTTGGTGGTGGCTTAGGCGTACCTTATGCACAAGAAGCACCGCCTCACCCAAGTCAATATGTGAGCCAAATCACACAGTGCCTTGCTGAATTACCAAATGTTGAGCTTATTTTTGAACCTGGCCGCGCTATTGCAGCAAATGCGGGCATTTTAGTTACTCAAGTAGAGTATCTAAAACAAAACCAAGGTAAACACTTTGCAATTGTAGATGCAGGCATGAATGACTTACTGCGACCATCGCTTTATCAAGCTTGGCAAAATATTATTGCGGTAAAGCCGCGCCAAGGTAAAACCGAAAATTACGATATTGTTGGACCCGTGTGTGAAACTGGTGACTTTTTAGGTAAAGACCGCGATTTATGCATTGAAGCAGGCGATTTAATCGCTGTGCGCAGTGCAGGCGCCTATGGTTTCACTATGAGTTCAAACTATAACTCGCGTCCTCGCGTAGCTGAAATTATGGTCGACGGTGAGCAAATTCATGTCATTCGCCAACGCGAAACTATTGACGACTTATACCGAAACGAGTGTACACTGCCTTAAGCACAACCATAGTTTATAAATATGCTAGTAAATTTTTCTAAAATGCATGGCTTAGGCAATGACTTTATGGTTATTGATAATGTCACGCAAAATGTTTTTATCTCAAAAGACCAAATTCGCAAGTTAGCGGATCGTAACTTCGGTATTGGCTTTGACCAATTATTAATGGTTGAAGCGCCCTATGATCCTGACCTCGATTTTCACTACCGTATTTTTAATGCCGATGGTCATGAAGTAGAACAGTGTGGTAACGGTGCGCGCTGCTTTGCCCGTTTTGTTCGCATGAAAGGCCTGACTAACCGCCACCGCATTCAAGTGTCTACCAAAGCAGGTAATATCACGCTGCATAACGAGAAAGATGGCAAAGTACGCGTCAATATGGGTCAACCTAAGTTTGACCCAGCGAAAGTACCATTTAAAGCCACTAAGCGAGAAACAACTTACATATTACGCGAAGGCGAACACACAATCTTTTGCGGTGTAGTCTCTATGGGTAACCCCCATTGTGTGCTTGAAGTCGATGATATCGATTCAGATCAAATCACCGAACTAGGCCCGTTACTTGAGTCCCATGAGCGCTTTCCTAAAAAGGCCAATATTGGTTTTATGCAGATAATCTCGCCTGAGCATATCAAATTACGTGTGTGGGAACGTGGCGCTGGTGAAACACTTGCCTGTGGCAGTGGAGCATGTGCGGCAGTAGTGGTTGGTATAATGCAAAAGAAATTAGCTAACCAAGTGAAAGTTGAATTGCCTGGTGGCGAGCTGACAATTCAGTGGCAAGGTGAAGGTCATTCAGTAAAAATGACAGGCCCTGCCGATCATGTATTTGATGGGCAAATTGCATTATGAATGAATTAGATGAACGTCTGGTAGTCGACTACTTAACGAAAAACAGTGACTTTTTACAAAAGCACCCTGAACTACTGACACGTTTATCTATTTTTAACGAGCCCAACGGCACCACCAGCCTAGTTCGCCGACAACAAAGTTTGTTGCAAAATAAAAACCGTGAATTGACCGACAAACTATCGCACCTGATTGAGAATGCCTCAAACAACGAACATATATTTAAGGTGTTTAATCAGTGCCATCGTTTATTGCTCAAGACAAACACATTACCAGATCTGCAAGAAATGCTCGCACAAACATTGTGTAAAGGTTTTAACTTACTTGATTGCAAGCTTATTGTGTTCAACCAAGACATACACCAAACCTTACTTGATCAACGCTTTAGTCAACAACCCAGCTTTTTGGGACGCTTGAGCCAAGACGAACAAATGTTGTTATTTGAAAAAACTATTGGCTCTGCCGCTGTTTATCTTGTTGGTGAAAGTTCAAATCCATCGGCACTTTTAGCATTTGCCAGCAGCGATGAGTCTCACTATCACCCCGAGCAAAATAGCGTATTTGTTTTAGAGTTTATTCAAGCGCTTACCATTAAACTCAATCAACTATGACAGATCCACAGCCACTTAACCCAAATTGGCAACACACCTTAGATTTATTTTTGGCCTTCGCACGTAACGAAAAACATTATTCAGATGCCACCGTTGACGCATACCAGCGTCACTTAGCTACCTCAGCCCACTACTTTTCACAGTTTGTAAATAACTGGCAGGCTATTGAAGTGGAGAATGTTAAAGGATTGCTAGCCAAACTAAAAAGTCGTGACTTATCGGCCAGAACGATTAATTTGCACCTTTCTTGTTTACGCAGCTTTTACAAGTTTTTAATGAAGAAAGGGCTTGCTAAATCAAACCCTGTAGAGCTAGTAAAAGGCCCTAAATATAACAAACCACTACCCAAAAACCTCGATGTAGATCAAGTCAGTCAGTTGCTTGAAATTGTGCCTGAAGACACACTGGCAATTCGCGATAAAGCCATGATGGAATTAATGTATTCCTCGGGGCTGCGTTTATCTGAACTAGCCAGTCTAAATTTAAATGACAAACAGGCGATCTTTAACGGCCTCTTAACCGTAACAGGTAAGGGAAGCAAAGATCGGGTTATTCCCGTGGGGCGCAAAGCTATTGCAGCGGTCAAAGAGTGGCTGAAAGTACGCGCAGAGTTTGCCAACCCCGACGAAATTGCACTCTTTACTAGCAAGCAGAAACGTCGCCTTTCGATTCGCCAAATTCGAGCACGCATGAAAAAGTGGGGTATTGAACAAGGCTTAAGTGCTAATGTGCATCCGCATAAATTACGTCACAGTTTTGCATCCCATATTTTAGAGTCGAGCGGTGATTTACGTGCAGTACAAGAGTTACTTGGTCATAGTAATTTATCAACTACTCAAGTATACACACACTTAGATTTTCAACACCTAGCTAAGGTGTATGACAACACACATCCAAGGGCTAAAAAGAAGTAATATGATGCGATTTAACCGAGCGATTTCTACCGTAAAAGTGATTAGTTTTGATTTGGACGACACCCTTTACGACAATCGCCCTATCATAAAAAATGCGATTAAAGCACAACAAGATTACCTTGCAGCAATCCCTGAGTGGGCAGCACAAAGCGGTGATTTTTGGCGCACTTGCCGAAACGGTTATGCACAAGAACACCCTGAAATTATCAATGATGTAACTTTATGGCGTAAAAAAGCGTTACTTTGGGGTTTAGAAAAACTAAAGGTTGAAAATGCGGCATTGCATGCAGAGCAAGCCTATAACGCATTTGCCAAAGCGCGTAGTAATATTGAGGTCGCACCTGAGGTAATTGATTTACTAAAAGCACTTCGTAAAAAATACAAAGTGATTGCTATTACCAATGGTAATGTCGATGTAAGTCAATTTAACCTAAAAGACAGCTTTGATTTAGTATTACAAGCAGGGCCTCATGGCAAAGCCAAACCAGCAAGCGATATGTTCGATTTAGCCTGCCAGCAATTAGGTGTAAACCTCAACGAGATTTTGCATGTGGGTGATAGCCTTGATTCAGATGTGCAAGGCGCGAATAATGCTGGCTGCTATAGCGTTTGGCTAGAAAATGCTTTTGTACCTTACCGATATAATGGATTAGCACACCTCGATATATCTGACATTTTTGATCTAAGAAATTTTCTCTAAGCTGTGGTTTAAATACCAAACAAGCTGCTGCACCAAAAGTATTTAAGCACTGTACAATCTAATCACGATAAGCTGTGAGGAAAATATTGCTTCCTTACAGCACGTTAAATTACCACTCATCACTTTGTCTAACTCATTTTCAAATACTTCAGTACATTAGCCAACAATGAAAGTAGTTCAATTAGGTAAACGACACTATGTACTCAGAATGGAAGTTTCAATTAGCGCAACACGAAATTCGCATTACAAACAATTGGTTAACAGGGTTGAAATTATACGTTGATGGAAAGCTAAAAGGTAAAAATAGATTTCCAATTGCGCTCGGTACCCACACATTTATAAAAACCGAGCTCGAAAATTTAGGCACTTTAGAGGTTATTCCATTTGCGCTGTTTACTGTAGAGGTATCTGTAAAATTAACTACAGAAACTGAAAGCCTGCTTGTTTACTCTTCCCACGAACGTTTATCGCTAAATACGCAGCGTTATATTAATCAATTAAATAGCTAAAGGATTTAGTCAATGGATACATTGCTGTACTTAGTGGGTTTTGGACTGTTGTTTTTCTTTATTTTTGGTAGCGAAACGCTGATTTCAATTTATCGAGAAAAACAACAAATGCAACATATTGAAAATATCATTGCCACCTTACCTGAAAATGATCGGGTACAATTCGCTAGAGAATATCTAGATGAGCGTGCAACACAACTTAAAAAAACAGAAAACCCTTTTTATGGCTTCGAATCGGAATACGAAAAGTAACTTAATAGCCTAAACTCCGTTTAGATAAAACCCTGTTTATAAAAACAGTATTCTATTTGGTATTAAATCAACTCCTGTTATACTTTTGCCAATTTTGGTAAAGAGTTAACTTCGATGGACGTTTCTGAATTATTAGATGGTTTAAATGACAATCAACGCGAAGCCGTTGCCGCCCCGCTACAAAATATGCTGGTGCTAGCGGGCGCAGGTTCAGGTAAAACCCGCGTACTTGTCCATCGAATTGCTTGGTTAATGCAAGTTGAGCATGCCTCACCTTACAGTATTTTTGCGGTAACCTTTACCAACAAAGCAGCCAAAGAAATGCGTAGCCGTGTTGAAGCAACGCTTAAGGCGTCTGTTGGCGGCATGTGGATTGGCACTTTCCACGGCTTATCCCACCGTATCCTTCGCGCCCATCATAAAGAAGCAAACCTGCCAGAATCATTTCAAATTCTCGACACTGACGATCAGGTTAGGATGATCCGTCGCTTAATGAAAGCAATGAATATTGACGAGAAGAAATGGCCGGCCAAACAAGCGGCTTGGTATATTGGCGCTAAAAAAGACGAAGGTTTACGCCCTAAACATATTCAAGCGTTTGACCCTAATGAACAAATGATGCTACGTATTTACACCGCTTACCAAGAAGCATGTGACCGTGCAGGTTTAGTTGATTTTGCCGAAATTTTACTGCGTTGTTTTGAATTATTACGTGACCAGCCAACTTTACTTCGTCACTACCAACAGCGTTTTCCGCATATGCTGGTAGACGAATTCCAAGATACCAACACCATTCAATATCAATGGTTAAAGCTAATTGCTGGCAAAAGCAACAAGATCATGATTGTCGGGGATGATGACCAAAGTATTTATGGTTGGCGTGGCGCGCGTATCGAGAATATTAAACAGTTTATTAGTGATTTTGATGCACAAACTATTCGCTTAGAACAAAATTATCGCTCAACAGGTAATATTCTAAAGGCGGCAAACCATTTAATCGCCAATAACTCCGAGCGTATGGGTAAAGAGCTGTGGACTGACGGCAATCAAGGTGAACAAATTGGTGTTTATGCCGCTTATAACGAACTTGACGAAGCCCGTTTTATTGTTAGTAAAATTAAGGCCTGGTTTGAACAAGGTAATGCTCTGCAAGACTGCGCCATTTTATACCGCAACAACGCCCAGTCGCGTGTACTGGAATCTGAATTAAATATTCAATCACCGCGAATCCCTTACCGAATTTACGGCGGTATGCGCTTCTTCGAACGTCAAGAAATCAAAGATGCCTTATGCTACTTACGCATTGTAAATAACCGCAATGATGACGCGGCATTTGAGCGAATTATTAATACCCCAACGCGCGGCATTGGCGATCGTACTTTAAGTCTTATTCGTGATTGCGCACGTAGCGAATCATTACCACTTTGGTACGCAGCAAAAACCTTACTTGCAGAAAAGCATTTAGCCGGGCGCGCTGCCAATGCGGTTAATTCATTTATTGAACTGATCGACCAGATTGAAGATAACATTCTCGATAAATCGTTAGATAAACAAACCAAATACGCCATTCAAACATCAGGCCTAATGGCGATGTATATGGCAGAAAAAGGTGAAAAAGGCCAAGCTCGCGTAGAAAACTTAGAAGAATTAATTAACGCGACTAGCCAATACGAATTGCCAGATGAAGAAGAGTTTAGCTCACCGCTTGATGGCTTTTTAGCGTATACCGCACTTGAGTCAGGTGAGGGGCAAGCAGACGAACATGAAGATGCAGTACAAATGATGACACTGCACTCAGCCAAAGGCTTAGAGTTCCCATTGGTGTTTATGGCAGGCGTTGAAGAGGGTATGTTCCCATCCCAACAAAGCCAAGAAGAAACCGGCCGTTTAGAAGAAGAACGTCGCCTGTGTTATGTAGGCATGACACGTGCCATGCAAAAGCTTTATATTTGTCACGCGGAAAGCCGCCGTTTATACGGGCAAGAAAAGTTTCACAGTCCGTCACGCTTTATTCGCGAATTACCGGAAGATTGCTTGGATGAAATTCGTGTTAAAACACAAATTACTAAGCCTAAAACCACAGGCCGTTTTAGCAATACCATCAGCTTAGAAACCTTTAACGATACTGGCTTTAAACTCGGCCAGCGCGTAATGCACGGCAAGTTTGGTGAAGGTACGGTGCTAAACTATGAAGGCACGGGCCCACAGGCGCGTATTCAAGTTAACTTTGATGATCATGGTACTAAGTGGCTAGTGACCATGTATGCGAAATTACAAGCGATGTAAATTATGCTCACTAACACCTGGCTCAACCAATTACACAAGTCGCTGCTAACGAGCAAACATCGTCAGTTATTGGTTTTGTCAGGGAGTGAGAATTGGTGTTGGCTACAAATTGATACCTTAAAAACGGTTTACCCCGACATATTAACCCTGAGTAATCACCCCTCAGTAAATTTTTGGCCCGAGCATAATCACCAGTTATTAGGGCAAGAATACAACACAGTGGTGTTTGACGTAAATTCAGGGCTAATGCCAGACAAGCTAGCAACTGTGGCTGGTACGATAAAAGCAGGTGGCCTACTCGTGCTGCTAATGCCAAGCTTTGAACGTTACGCCAAGCACACGGATCCCGCGTTTGCTCGTTTTCAAAGTGCCAACAAGCCACACAAGCCTGTTTCACTTTTTCAAACTCGGTTAATTTCGCATCTTAAGAACGACGAGCACACTCTAATTGTTTCAGAGCAAAATGCACTGCCAGCAATCCCAATGCACGCTGCAACTGAGAGTTCTCAGTATCAACAACAGCAAGAGTTAGTGGCTGATTTAACCAAATTTATCACTAAGCGCCGCGCTACGTTTTTACTAACCGCAGATAGAGGCAGAGGAAAATCAGCAGCTCTCGGCATGCTTGCCGCAAATTATGTTTTACAAGGTAAACGCGTAGCAATTTGTGCCCATCACAAGCAAACTGTAGCCTCTGTATTTAAACACTTTGACCAATTAATTGAGAGTGATGTAAAGCTCGATTTTATTGCTCCTGATGCATTACTAAACCAAGCTACACACTACGACTTGGTATTAATTGATGAAGCAGCAACCTTACCAGTAAGCCTATTAAAAAAAGCGCTCGATTTACCGATAAAGCTTGGTTTTGCAACAACACTTCATGGCTATGAAGGCACTGGTAGAGGGTTTAATTTACGCTTCATTCCTTATTTAAAGGCAACTCGAAGTCATTGTGTTATTCGTGAATTATCGGATCCTGTCCGCTATAACAATAACGACCCGCTCGAAAATACCATTAACCAATTATTAGTACTTGATGCTGACTTTGAGCAACCAAATCTAACTCAACTGGACGACATTGTGTTTTACGCGCTTACACAACAACAACTGGCAGACGATAACGCAATACTTAAACAAGTATTTGCTATTCTAGTGATGGCGCACTACCAAACTAGCGTAAATGACTTACGACATATGCTTGATGGTAATAACCTGAAGGTGTTTATTGCTGAACAAAATGGTGTGTTATTAGCGGCAGCATTAGTTGCATTAGAAGGTGAAATAACCGATCCGTTAGCATCACAAATTATCGCTGGGGAACGCCGCCCTCAAGGCAATATGTTGGCACAATCGATCGCAACATTGCATGGCGAAAAACGTTTACTAGCAAAGCGTTATGCGCGTATTGTGCGCATCGCCGTAAACCCACATTATCAAGGTAAAAAAGTTGGGTCTTGCTTACTGGAGTATGTCGAGTCATCACTACAACACGAAATCGACTTTCTAGGCGCAAGTTTTGGTGCAGAAAGCAAGCTTTGTCAATTTTGGTTTAAGCAGGATTACCGCATTTTAAAGCTCGGTGCTAAACGTGATAAATCCAGTGGTGAACACTCGTGTTTAGTGCTAAAAGTAACAAACCATCAACCTCAAATAGAAACTGTGTTATTACATTTTCGCCATCAGTTCTTTTTTGAGCTGAGTCGTTCTTTTAAACACATTTCGTCTGATTTAGTGATTACCATTTTGTCGAACTTACAACCTTCGGCTAACAAGATAGACTACTCTCACGCGATAGTATTACGCTTTAGCAAAGGTGAAATTAATATTGACCAAACACGCTTCGCCTTTTTTGAGCAAGTTTGTCACAAACCTTGGCTATTATCTCGCTTAGAAAAAGTTTCTAGAAAGTTAATAATTAAGCTAATATTACAAGACAAAGCTGATGCAGAAGTAATTGAAGCTCTTGCATTAACTGGGAAAAAGCAACTTAACAAAATGCTTAAACAAGCAGCCCAAGAATGGTGTAGCCACTATCTTAATATTTAAATTAATCATATTTATCTGCTGTATTCCTTTTTTTGTATTTGCAACACAGCAACCCCCGATCAAGTTGGGTATGTCCGCAGCGTTTAGTGGACCATCAGCTGAATTAGGAGTGCAATTAGAACAAGGCGCTCGTGTTTTTTTCAATCAAGTAAATTCTTCAGGCGGAATTAATGGTCGATTAGTAGAGCTTTTAATTCGTGATGACCAGTATGAACCTCACTTAACGGTTATCAACACCCGCCACTTTATTAATACCGACCAAGTTGATGCCCTTTTTTCTTATGTTGGTACACCAACATCCAATGCCATTCAGCCCATTATTGATGCTCATAAAATCCCTTATATAACCCCTTTTACCGGGGCAGAATTGTTACGAAATAAAAATCACATCTTTAATTTACGGGCAAGCTATAACGATGAGGCAAAAGTACAAATTGACTACTTAGTACAACAGAAAGGCATCACAAAAATTGCATTTCTGATACAAGCCGATGAGTTTGGTTTATCCGTTCAAAATGGCTTAGAAAAAGCGATGCAACCTTATGCTTTAAAACCATTAGAAATTGCACGGTTTAAGCGTAATACGCAAGATATCAAAGAAGCATTAAAGCGATTAAAAGCCAGTGGCGCTGAAGCAATCTGCTTAGTGGGTACTTATGAACCATTAGCACACTTTATTAATTTAGCCGCCAAACAAGAATTTACCCCTCAATTTACCTCTGTCTCTTTTGTTTCCAGTGAACAGCTATTTTCCAGAATAAAACAACCAAGTGATGTGCTTGTTACTGAAGTGATGCCGACAGCAAATCGCTGTGAAGAAGGTTGGTGTAAACGATTTTTGAAGATGATGAAGTCAGCCGAAATAGCTCAACCAACACGGGTTCATCTTGAAGGGTATGCCAACGCATATGTATTTTATAAGGCTGCTAAAAGTTGTATAAACCTGACCAGCGAATGTCTTTTAAACGCCTTGAAAGCGGAAAAGGTAAAGCTCGATAAAGCAAAGAGAAACTATGTTGATGTAACCGAAAAAGTTAAAAACAATACAGTTTTCTTAAATCATTTTAAATATGCTAAAGCGACCTAATTGCTTGCTTTAGCATTTCTTCAATCTGGTTAACAATCGCTTTATTGGTTTTATCATCGAACTCTTTAATCCGTGGAGTATGAATATGACCAGTTGGAACTTGCGTGCCAAGTTGGTTTTGAAGGCGGATGCTGCGATAAGAAATCTCATTTGACAGATACCCTCCGCCACCACCAGAAACCGCTGTTAGCCCATCTAATTCAGAGAGTAATTTAGGCTGTAATTCGCCTTTTTCCAAAGTAACGACTCTCAAATTATCGATTACTTGATACTTACCTTTCGCTTTTTGCATTGCAGTAACAGGTAAACTAAATTCGACAAACTCATCGCCTGACAGTGTTTCCCCAGCCAACTTTGAAATAATAGGTGCTTCTTTTGTTCCACCCGAAAGCACATTTAAATTATCAGGTGCTTTAACACTGCGTCTCTTGCCAGGAAAACGTTCAAGGTCAAAGTGCTCTCTGCCCATAGAAATAGTTGACACTAAATCCACCTGACCACCTAAATAAATTGGTGCAAGAAGCGATTCAATCTCACCATTATCAAAGTCTTCATAACGTACAGGTACAATTACCGCATTGATTTCAGCCTTAATACCATTGAATTCAATTACTTTGCCATCTAAGTTAAGCACCGCTAGCCCTGATGGATTACTTTGTCCAATATTCTTATCAAGCAGGAATGGGTCAAAACCTGTCAAAAATATTTGCTTCGCTGTGTTATGGCGATAGTCGATATCATCATAACCTCTAGAAGCCGTTTCAAATACTTCTAACAACAACTCTAATTCAGATTGAGAAAATACTAAAGGCTGCGCTTTTATCGCTGTCTTAGTTGCTAAACGCTGCCAATATAGAGGCCTATCATCATATCGCTTATTACTTTTTACTTGAGACTTTATCTTTAACCATAAGTCATTACCTGTGCGGTGTAACAATTGTTTTGCTTGCTCAAAGTCTTTTACCGCTGACCACTTTTTAGCGAATAAAGATAATGCATCTTTATTTACTAGTGTTGCATCATACTTATAGATTTTATCGAGTCTTAGTTCTTCTACAGTTGGATTAGTTGCTAATTGATTTCCATATGTATTTGCACTTAAAAACAATGCTAGACTAGCCATAAGTAGCGACGATTTATTTTTCATTACAATACTATCTTTTAATATAATAATCGGTAAGTTAGCTACTTATCATACGTGCATTTTTGACAAGCTCAACTATGCTCTATTTAATATATCTGAAAGCTCGGAAAGAAATGTAATGGACTTTATCAATTTTAAAGTTGGCTCAAAAACAATTGCTTTAAAAATCCTCGATATTCTACTCACTGAAAGATACGAAAATAACTTAACTGAGTTACCTAATGAGAATAAAAGCTTTATCGGTGTAAAGGATTATCTAGGTACACCTACACCAATTTTTGATCTTGGTATTGTGCTTAATAACCAATCAACCCATGTTGCTAATCAGGCGCTGTCTGATTTACTGATTGCCAAAGAAAAAGATCATCAAGATTGGCTTGATGCATTAGAGAATAGCTTAACCAATAGTGTGCCTTTCGAAAAAGCTAAAGATCCAGATAAATGTGCCTTTGGCACGTGGTACAACAATTTTAAAACTGATAACGATGAACTAAGAGTTATCTTAAAGAAATTTGATCAACCTCATCGCGAACTTCATGCAATGGCTGATGAATTGCTCACAATTAATCAAAACGATTCATCAGGTGAAGCCCTTGCTCTATTTCATGAGAAGAAGCGCAAAATATTTACCGTGCTTGTTAGGCTCTTTCAGACAGCAAGAGAACAAATCACATTAGACTATAAGCCGATTATAATCTTTACTACCAAAGACGGTAAAACACCACATATTGGCTTATTAGTTGATAAAGTGGAAGACTCGTTAACAGTTAACAAGGATGATATTAAACCGTTAGAGCAGCTAACTTCTGTTGGCTTTGATATCGACCCACAAACTCGCCATATGATGAAAGGGCTTATCAATATGGATAATAAACACAGTATTATCATTGATCCAAAAGTCATTTTCTCACCGCAGCAACAAGCTGAAACAGCCTAATTTATCTATATTTAATTCAATAGCCCTCCCCAAGAGGGCTTTTTATTTAAGAGTAAATAAATTCGGAGAGTTAAATCACACTTCTATAGCTAACATGGTTATTAGAGTAATGAATTTGACTAATCTAGAACGCAAAAAGCCCGCTCATAGAGCGGGCTTTGATGTTCGAGTTAAGATTATATGACCAAACTACAAATTTATAAATTGATTCGTAGTTTCATCAAGATACCAAAGACCATTTGCGCTAACAAACAACTTTCCATTAGCAAGAGTAAAATCTATACCGTAATGGCGAAAAGGTACTGGTAGTTCGATTGATTCTACTGTTAAACTTTTTGTATCAATATAAACCAAAGTTTTAGGATTCTCAGAGGTTGAAATATTCTTATTATTTAAAACATAATAAATACGTGATTCACTGCTTATAATGTGCCTAAGGTCATAATTTTCGTAATCAATGAGCGAATTATCTACCATTTTCTTAAACCTTTTAGTTGCCAAGTCAAGACTATAGTAAGATTTCGTTTCTCGATTCCTGTTATCTATGATGGCAAAAATTTTGTTTTGCTTATTGGATATATAGCTAGTGTTGGCATATTGTGGTTCTTGGTAGTCAATTTTTTCCACTTCATGCAGTATTTTGTTTGCGTAATCGTAAAAAAGTACCTCTTCGACGCCCTCTACTGAGATAAAAAAGCCAGAATCAATAGCCTCAAATTGGTTTGACTGAGATTGATACAAAATTTGATGAGTGTTTGAGTTGAGATTGCTTGCCCATATTTGACTTTCAAATATATCAAAATCTACTTGATAATAGAGTATGTCATTATGCTTTGAGATTAAGTTTATAGATGACCACTGCCCTGCAGGGTTCATAAATTTATTTATAAGTGAGATTCCTTGGCTATCTTTTTTATATAATTCAATATTTTTTGTTGATGCATTGATATTATAGAACAAGGCTAAACTTTCATTGGAAGTGATGAAAAAAGGATTTTGCATTGAATCCAAGTTAAATGATTCTGTAAAAGATCTATCATCGATAAAGCTGTAGTACATCCGACCTGATTGATCATAATCGATTCTGTTTCGCTCGACTAAAAACTGATTATCTAGATATGAGGCAATCCTAGCATGAAAAGTAGCAGCATAAAGTTCATCATCTGCAACGTAATTAGCATTTTTTTTGACAGGATCAATAACCCAAAGCTGAGCAACGGTATTATCTTGTGGTGTTCTAGAGCATGCAAGGTACTTATTTTGGACCTGGTAAACACGACATTCATTACTAAACTCATTAGCTCTTGGTAATTCTGATGAGTCGAGCATTTGGTAAATTAAATTTGTGCTTAGGTCGATATAGTAAATTATTGTTTTATCTTCAGATAATAGGAATAGTTTGTTTTCAATTATACCTACAAAGCTTGATATTTCATTAAAGTCTTCGATAGCAACTCCGCTTCCATCGGTGGAATCGACGACCGAGACAACTCGAGTCGCCGTTGCTGTATTGCCGGCTTTGTCACTAGCGGTATAAGTTAATATATAGGTCCTCACCGTCATAGTATCGACCGTGCCGGAGACGACCACATCAATATCCCCATCAAGTTTATCATTGGCGTTGGCACCTAGCTCTTCATATGCAGAACCCCCTTCAAGGGTTATCTCAGCGTCGCCGTTTAAGGTAATAGTCGGTGGAGTGGTATCGACGACCGAGACTGTTCGAGTTGACGTTGCTGTATTACCGGTTTTGTCACTAGCGGAATAAGTTAATGTATAGGTGCCCACCATCATGGTATTGACCGTACCGGAGACGATCACATCAATATCCCCATCATGATTATCGTTGGCGCTAGCACCTAGCTCTTCATATGAAGAACCCCCTTCAAGGGTTATCTCAGCATCGCCATCTAAGATAATAGTCGGTGGCGTGGTATCCACAACCAATACTTTTCGCGTGCTGGTCGCTGTGTTCCCAGCTTTGTCGGTGGCGGTATAGATGATTGTATATTCACCAAGTACAAAGGCATTCACCATCCCTTCAGTGATAACATCGACTTGTCCATCGACCAAATCGGTAGCTGTTGCCCCAAGCTCTGTGTAGTCACTACCCACTTCAATCGTTAGTTCTGCATCACCATTCAATGAAATGGTCGGTGGCGTGGTATCTTGAACAGGCTGAGGAGTGCCCTTGTTTGAAGTAGAACCTGAACCGCCACAAGCGGCCAATAAGGAAAAAGAAAATGCCAATAGCAGCAATCGAAGCATGCGAGTATCATCCCTAATAAATTGAATTGATTCCAAAAATTAATTATCCAAAATTGCGTCCTTGATGTAAACGCAATTTATATACAATTCAAGTTACCTAGTACGATGTTAATGCATAAAGAATGAAATCTTGCAAATAAACTGCACTGTTCTGATAGTGTTAAACTCAAACACCAAAGCGCACTAAAAGCAAAAAGCCCGCTCATTGAGCGGGCTTTTTACTTAATTAGGAGCTTGGCGATGTTCTACTTTCACATGGGCGAACCCACACTATCATCGACGCTGTTTCGTTTCACTTCTGAGTTCGGCATGGGGTCAGGTGGTTCCAAAACGCTATAGTCACCAAGCAAATCTGGTTGACTTAAGAGCTTGTCTTAAATCTAAATCTGGAAAGCTTTTTTTAAGTAAATGTCTACTTTAGTATTTGTCTCTTTTTTCAGAGACTATTCAACTTCTAACGAGTCTAAACCACTTTGGCGTTGTATGGTTAAGCCTCACGGGTAATTAGTACGAGTTAGCTTAATGCCTCACAGCACTTCCACATCTCGCCTATCAACGTTGTAGTCTTCAACGGCCCTTCAGTTAACTCAAGTTAAAGTGAGAACTCATCTCGAGGCTCGCTTCCCGCTTAGATGCTTTCAGCGGTTATCGATTCCGAACGTAGCTACCGGGCAATGCAATTGGCATCACAACCCGAACACCAGCGGTTCGTCCACTCCGGTCCTCTCGTACTAGGAGCAGCCCCTCTCAATTCTCAAACGCCCACGGCAGATAGGGACCGAACTGTCTCACGACGTTCTAAACCCAGCTCGCGTACCACTTTAAATGGCGAACAGCCATACCCTTGGGACCGACTTCAGCCCCAGGATGTGATGAGCCGACATCGAGGTGCCAAACACCGCCGTCGATATGAACTCTTGGGCGGTATCAGCCTGTTATCCCCGGAGTACCTTTTATCCGTTGAGCGATGGCCCTTCCATTCAGAACCACCGGATCACTATGACCTACTTTCGTACCTGCTCGACGTGTCTGTCTCGCAGTTAAGCTTGCTTCTACCATTACACTAACCGTACGATGTCCGACCGTACTTAGCAAACCTTCGTGCTCCTCCGTTACTCTTTGGGAGGAGACCGCCCCAGTCAAACTACCCACCAGGCACTGTCCACAACCCCGATTCAGGGGCCTATGTTAGAACATCAACACTACAAGGGTGGTATTTCAAGGACGGCTCCACACAATCTAGCGACTGTGCTTCAAAGCCTCCCACCTATCCTACACATGTAGGGTCAATGTTCAGTGCCAAGCTGTAGTAAAGGTTCACGGGGTCTTTCCGTCTAGCCGCGGGTACACAGCATCTTCACTGCGATTTCAATTTCACTGAGTCTCGGGTGGAGACAGCGTGGCCATGGTTACACCATTCGTGCAGGTCGGAACTTACCCGACAAGGAATTTCGCTACCTTAGGACCGTTATAGTTACGGCCGCCGTTTACCGGGGCTTCGATCAAGAGCTTCGCCGAAGCTAACCCCATCAATTAACCTTCCGGCACCGGGCAGGTGTCACACCCTATACGTCTTCTTTCGAATTTGCAGAGTGCTGTGTTTTTAATAAACAGTCCCAGCCACCTAGTCACTGCGACTCTCGTCCGCTTAGAGAGCAAGTCTCATCACAGATAAGAGCGTACCTTCTCCCGAAGTTACGGTACAATTTTGCCTAGTTCCTTCACCCGAGTTCTCTCAAGCGCCTTAGTATTCTCTACCTGACCACCTGTGTCGGTTTGGGGTACGATTCGAAATAATCTGAAGCTTAGAGGCTTTTCCTGGAAGTATGGCATCAACAACTTCCACTCCGTAGAGTGTCGTCTCGTATCTCAGCCTTAGAAACCCGGATTTGCCTAAGTTTCCAGCCTACATACTTTCACATGGACAACCAACGCCATGCTTGTTTAGCCTGCTCCGTCCCCCCATCGCAATTATTCCAAGTACGGGAATATTAACCCGTTTCCCATCGACTACGCCTTTCGGCCTCGCCTTAGGGGTCGACTCACCCTACCCTGATTAGCATGGGATAGGAACCCTTGGTCTTCCGGCGAGCGGGTTTTTCACCCGCTTTATCGTTACTCATGTCAGCATTCGCACTTCTGATACCTCCAGCATGCCTCCCGACACACCTTCAACAGCTTACAGAACGCTCCCCTACCCCGCGAATAAATTCGCAGCCGCAGCTTCGGTGGTATGTTTAGCCCCGTTACATCTTCCGCGCAGACCGACTCGACCAGTGAGCTATTACGCTTTCTTTAAAGGATGGCTGCTTCTAAGCCAACCTCCTGGCTGTCTGGGCCTTTCCACATCGTTTCCCACTTAACATACACTTTGGGACCTTAGCTGGCGGTCTGGGTTGTTTCCCTCTCCACGACGGACGTTAGCACCCGCCGTGTGTCTCCCGGATATTACTTATTGGTATTCGGAGTTTGCAAAGGGTTGGTAAGTCGGGATGACCCCCTAGCCTTAACAGTGCTCTACCCCCAATAGTATTCGTCCGAGGCTCTACCTAAATAGATTTCGGGGAGAACCAGCTATCTCCCGGTTTGATTAGCCTTTCACTCCTAGCCACAGGTCATCCGCTAGCTTTTCAACGATAGTCGGTTCGGTCCTCCAGTCAGTGTTACCTGACCTTCAACCTGCCCATGGCTAGATCACCGGGTTTCGGGTCTATACCCAGCAACTAAACGCGCAGTTAACGCTCGCTTTCACTACGGCTCCCCTAAATGGTTAACCTCGCTACTGAATATAAGTCGCTGACCCATTATACAAAAGGTACGCAGTCACAGAACGAATCTGCTCCTACTGCTTGTACGTATACGGTTTCAGGTTCTATTTCACTCCCCTCACAGGGGTTCTTTTCGCCTTTCCCTCACGGTACTGGTTCACTATCGGTCAGTTGGGAGTATTTAGCCTTGGAGGATGGTCCCCCCATATTCAGTCAAAGTTTCACGTGCTCCGACCTACTCGATTTCACTGTAAATAAGTTTTCGTGTACGGGACTATCACCCTGTATCGTCAAACTTTCCAGAATGTTCCACTAACTACATTACAGCTTAAGGGCTAATCCGATTTCGCTCGCCGCTACTTTCGGAATCTCGGTTGATTTCTTTTCCTCGGGGTACTTAGATGTTTCAGTTCTCCCGGTTCGCCTCACTTACCTATGTATTCAGTAAGTGATACCACTAAGTGGTGGGTTTCCCCATTCGGAAATCCTAGTCTCAAGCGCTTTTTACTAGCTTGACTAGGCTTATCGCAAGTTAATACGTCCTTCATCGCCTCCAACTGCCAAGGCATCCACCGTATACGCTTAGTCACTTAACCATACAACCCAAAATGGTTTGTATTGCTAAAGACAGTTTTTAACTCCGCCAGAAGTTAAATATTGAATACTAAAGTAGATACCAACAACAACTTAATGTTGCGGCATATTTTCTTTACTTTATTTTGAGAACTCTAAATTAAATAATGCACTTACAAGTAAGTACTTAATTTAAAGTTTGTCAGCTTTCCAAATTTTTAAAGAGCAAATTAACTAAGCAAACGCTTAGCTAACAATCATCTGTGTGGACACTTCGAACAAAAAGTTCTAAATCGTATAAGGAGGTGATCCAGCCCCAGGTTCCCCTAGGGCTACCTTGTTACGACTTCACCCCAGTCATGAATCACTCCGTGGTAAGCGCCCTCCCTAAGGTTAAGCTACCTACTTCTGGAGCAACCCACTCCCATGGTGTGACGGGCGGTGTGTACAAGGCCCGGGAACGTATTCACCGCGACATTCTGATTCGCGATTACTAGCGATTCCGACTTCATGGAGTCGAGTTGCAGACTCCAATCCGGACTACGACGCACTTTAAGTGATTCGCTTACTCTCGCGAGTTCGCAGCACTCTGTATGCGCCATTGTAGCACGTGTGTAGCCCTACACGTAAGGGCCATGATGACTTGACGTCGTCCCCACCTTCCTCCGGTTTATCACCGGCAGTCTCCTTAGAGTTCCCGACCGAATCGCTGGCAACTAAGGATAGGGGTTGCGCTCGTTGCGGGACTTAACCCAACATCTCACAACACGAGCTGACGACAGCCATGCAGCACCTGTCTCAGAGTTCCCGAAGGCACCAAACTATCTCTAGTAAGTTCTCTGGATGTCAAGTGTAGGTAAGGTTCTTCGCGTTGCATCGAATTAAACCACATGCTCCACCGCTTGTGCGGGCCCCCGTCAATTCATTTGAGTTTTAACCTTGCGGCCGTACTCCCCAGGCGGTCTACTTAATGCGTTAGCTTTGGAAGACAGTTCCGAAAAACCGAACTCCTAGTAGACATCGTTTACGGCGTGGACTACCGGGGTATCTAATCCCGTTTGCTCCCCACGCTTTCGTACATGAGCGTCAGTGTTGACCCAGGTGGCTGCCTTCGCCATCGGTATTCCTTCAGATCTCTACGCATTTCACCGCTACACCTGAAATTCTACCACCCTCTATCACACTCTAGTTTGCCAGTTCGAAATGCAGTTCCCAGGTTGAGCCCGGGGCTTTCACATCTCGCTTAACAAACCGCCTGCGTACGCTTTACGCCCAGTAATTCCGATTAACGCTCGCACCCTCCGTATTACCGCGGCTGCTGGCACGGAGTTAGCCGGTGCTTCTTCTGTTGCTAACGTCACAGCTAGCAGGTATTAACTACTAACCTTTCCTCACAACTGAAAGTGCTTTACAACCCGAAGGCCTTCTTCACACACGCGGCATGGCTGCATCAGGCTTGCGCCCATTGTGCAATATTCCCCACTGCTGCCTCCCGTAGGAGTCTGGACCGTGTCTCAGTTCCAGTGTGGCTGATCATCCTCTCAAACCAGCTAGGGATCGTCGGCTTGGTGAGCCATTACCTCACCAACTACCTAATCCCACTTGGGCCAATCTAAAGGCGAGAGCCGAAGCCCCCTTTGGTCCGTAGACATTATGCGGTATTAGCCATCGTTTCCAATGGTTGTCCCCCACCTAAAGGCATGTTCCCAAGCATTACTCACCCGTCCGCCGCTCGTCATCTTCTAGCAAGCTAGAAATGTTACCGCTCGACTTGCATGTGTTAGGCCTGCCGCCAGCGTTCAATCTGAGCCATGATCAAACTCTTCAATTAAAAGTGTTTTTGGACATAAGTCCGACTCAATGAATTCTGATTTTGATATCAAAAGATATCGAATTGACTGTGCTGAATAAATTTCTTTATTCCGTTGGTCACTCAGTTCAATTAAGTCTAAATTTTGTTACGCTAAAAGCGTATGTTAGAACTTAATCTGTACGAGTGCCCACACAGATGATTGCTTAAATTTTTAAAGAACAGTTGCAAACAACCTTGTGTTTGCCGCGACACTTCGTCGCTGTTAGGGCTGCGTATGTTACGCTTTCCTAATTTTTTGTCAACACTTAATTTTGATTATTTTTAAAAACTTTCAAAACTCAGTTTTACTTGACTCATCCAACTCGTGATTCGCTGCTATGCTGCGTCGTTCCCCGTGTTTGTGGAGGCGCATTATAGAGAGATTTGATTTGAGCGCAACCCTTTTTTAAAGAAAATTTGTATTTTTTTACTGTTTGTTTGAAATAACATCTAAAAGCCTTAAAAACATACATTTTCTGATCAGAAATTAACAAATCCGTTACTCTTCTCTATACTTTGCCTATTAATAAGCACGTCAATTGGTACTGTCATGACAATAAGAAGTTATAAAGGTGTTGAACCAAAAATTAATTTAAATACATATATAGATGAATCAGCCGTACTGGTCGGCCAAATCGAGATTGGCGCAGATTCAAGTATTTGGCCATTAGTCGCTGCACGTGGCGATGTGAACTACATTAAAATTGGTGAACGCACAAATGTACAAGACGGTTCTGTACTTCATGTGACACGTAAAAGTAATTCAGCGCCAAACGGCTACCCATTAATTATTGGTGATGATGTCACAATTGGTCACAAAGCAATGTTACATGGCTGTGTACTGGGAAACCGTATCTTAGTTGGTATGGGTGCAATTATAATGGACAACGCTGTTGTTGAAGATAATGTGATTATTGGCGGGGGCTCTTTGGTTCCACCTAACAAGACGTTAGAGTCAGGTTATTTATATGTAGGAAGCCCAGTTAAGCAAGCCCGTAAGCTAACTGAAGCTGAGCTTGCTTTCCTTAAAGTATCTGCTGATAACTACGTTGTATTAAAGAATGAGTACTTAGAAGAGCTATAGTAGCTCTTCTACTTCTATCAAACCTTCATCATTATACAGCTCGTCTTCGATTGCACTTTCTGCAATATCTTCATAGTCGAATTTTTTACTTTCAAAGTCAGAGATCGCATCTTTTTCAGATTTGTTGGTTAAATAAAAACACCTAATCAGCTGACCTGACACTTGGGCAAAAAAAGAAATACGCTTTGTGCTTTCATCATATTCAACACGATCAACAAAAATGATTGATTGGTTCATTAAAGTTCTCCTGACTTAAGCTGTTCAATTACCGCTTGTGTTGAAGGCTTAGCACCTCGCCAGACATGAAACGCTTCTGCGGCCTGCCCTACTAACATACCCGAGCCATCTAATGTGACGGCCTGTGGATTAACACTTTTAACCCACAGATTAAACGAAGTATCTTGTTGGCTATAAAACATATCGTAGGCAAGTTCACACTGTTCAACAAAACGTTCTGAAATTGGCGGAACATCACCTGTAATGCTGGCTGAAGTTGAGTTAATAATAATATCGAAACTAGCTTGTGGTTGATCATCAAAGCCACACGCTTCAATCTCACCATAGCTAGCAAATTCTTGTCTTAGCTTTATAGCCTTTTCTATTGTTCTGTTTATTATTGTGAGCTTTTCTGGCTGCTGCTGTAAAATGGGTAAAATTGCTCCTCGCGCAGCGCCACCAGCACCAATTAATAAAACCCTTTTATCTGATATTTCAAATTGATTATTTAAAATATCGCTAACTAGGCCAATACCATCAGTATTATCGCCCACTAACTTGCCATCTGAATTAACTTTTATGGTGTTTACCGCACCTGCTGTTTTCGCTCTTTCAGTCAGTTCATCCACCAGAGCAAATGCTTCTTCTTTAAATGGTACTGTAACGTTTGCACCTATACCGCCAGCTTTCACAAATGAAGCGATTGATTCCTTAAAGCCATCAATCGGTGCTAATATGGCGCTGTATTCGATTGCTTGATTGAGTTCCTTTGCAAACGCTTGATGGATTTTCGGCGATTTTGAATGATTAACAGGGTTTCCGAATACAGCGTATTTATCCATTAGTTTTCTCGCATTGAGTTAGAGTTATGAAACAAATATTAAGACGTATGTTTGGCACAACGCAGACACAGAATGAACCTCATCAATCCCCCTCACCAGAAACCACACCTTATATGCTAATGGGTGGTGAGAGTGGTGCGCGCGCTCTAGCAAATCGATTTTACAATATTATGGCAGAAGAAGAATACGCCAAACCATTATATGATATGCATCCTCAACCTTTAGATCGAATTAGACAAGTGTTTTTCGAATTTTTATCCGGTTGGCTAGGTGGTCCTGACTTGTTTGTTGAAAAATATGGCCATCCGATGCTAAGAAAGCGTCATATGCCCTTTCCTATCGATCAAGACTTGAGAGATCAATGGATGTTTTGCATGAATAAGGCGCTGGATATTGAGATTGATAATCCCGTATTACGCGAAGGACTTAAACAATCACTTGCTCAACTCGCTACTCATATGATTAATCAAAATAACTAACTTGACTTAAATTAGGTTGCGTTAAATCAATGCAACCTTATCAATTATTTCGCATACTCAGTTGACTTATTGCTAGAGAAAACAGTTATGCGCCATCACTCTATACAACATAAGATCTTCGCTTTACTTACTGTAACAGGCATCTTAGTACTCGGGGCTAGTTTATTTACAGGACAAAAACAGCAAAGCGAATTGGCTCACCAAACGATTGAACAAAATATTAAAATTTTGGCTGATAATTATTTTGATTCAATTAATACCATGATGCTCACAGGTACCATGGCGAACCGTGAAATTTTGCGCACAAAAATACTCAGTGAAGAACAAATTAAAGATATACATATCATTCGCGGCGATAAAATTAACCAGTTTTTTGGTCCCGGAGAAGCGAACCAGTCACCACAGAATAAGCAAGAAAAAGATGCACTAAATGGCAAAGAACAAGTGCACTTCACAAAAAGTAATGACGGCCATAATTTAATTACCTATTTAAAACCCATCAGTGCAAATGAAGATTACCGAGGTACTAACTGTTTAGGCTGTCACCAAGCTAAAGAAGGTGAAATTCTTGGCGCAGTAAAGATCAGTTATTCTTTAGACAAAGTGGATGCAGCTGTAACACGCAACTCTTGGATAAGCTTCGGCATTCTCACGACTATATTTGTTGTTACTTTTGTCACTCTCGGTTGGTTATTTAGGAAGTTCTTGATTGAGCGTTTGCGCATTATTGGTAAATCAATGCGATTGGCATCACAAAATAACGATTTAACCATTCATGTGAAAGATAACACCAATGATGAACTTGGCCGCCTAGCGAATAATTTCAATCTAATGATGACTGCTTTTAAAGGAAATATCAGTCAGTTATCAGAATCGTCAAAGGTGCTTATTCACAGCGCAGAAAAGATTTATGCATCAGCCGAAACTACAGAGCAGGCAATAAACCAGCAAAAACAAGGTACAGATTCAGTAGCAGCTGCTATTAACGAGTTAGAGTCTTCCTCTTCGGAAGTTCGTAATACAACACACTTTGCATCTGAGCGTTCTGATACCAGTAACCATTTGGCAGAAACAAGTTTAGAAATCGCAGAAAGCACCGAAGAAAGCATAAATGGCTTAGCGCTCGAAGTACGAACTGCAGCTCAACAAGTGAGTGAATTACAAAATCGTACATTAGAGGTCGGAAAAGTACTTGAGGTAATTAGTAATATCGCAGAGCAAACTAACCTGCTCGCGCTAAATGCCGCTATAGAAGCAGCGCGAGCAGGTGAAGCTGGCCGAGGCTTTGCTGTTGTTGCTGACGAGGTTCGTACTCTCGCTAATCGTACCCATGATTCTACCGACGAAATAAAACGCACGATTGAAAACCTGCAATCAGAGGCGTTAGAAACCGTAAATACGATGAATCGCTCTAGTGAGGATGCGGATAAGCGTGCTGAACAAGTGAAAAAAGTCGCATTGGCACTGAAAGATATTTCAGAACATATGAAAGAAATCAATCAACTTAATACTCAAATAGCGGATGCCACTGAGCAGCAAAATTTAGCTGCTGAAGAAATTAATCAGAGTGTTATTGCAATCAGTGATAATGCTGAAACATCTTTAGTTGATGCCCATGAAAGTAAACAAGTCAGTGAAAGTTTATTATCTCTTGCTCGAGAGTTAGACCAGCAAGTGCGTAAATTTAAGTTATAAACATAAAAAAGCCGCAATATTGCGGCTTTCTCATATCAATACTTGGCTTATTAAATTTGCAGCCAATCTTTTGGCGACAAATAATTTTCGTACAAATTCGCTTCTAAGCTATTTGGTTCAGGTTTAAAGTCATATTCCCAGCGAGCAAGCGGTGGCATTGACATTAAAATAGATTCAGTACGACCACCTGTTTGTAGACCAAACAAAGTACCTCTATCCCATACTAAATTAAATTCCACATAACGACCACGGCGATAAAGTTGAAATTCCCGCTGTTGCTCTGTGAACGGAAAATCTTTACGTTTTTCTACAATTGGTAAATAAGCGTCTAAATATCCATTGCCCACGGCACGCATAAACGCAAAACAACGGTCAAAACCCCATTCATTTAAATCATCAAAGAATAAACCACCGACACCACGTGTTTCACCGCGATGTTTTAAATAGAAATACTCATCACACCACTTTTTGTAGTCATCATAAACCGTTTCACCAAATGGTAAGCACAACTTACATGCTTCTTGGTGCCAATGCTTCACATCTTCTAATACAGGATAAAAAGGCGTTAGGTCAAAACCACCACCAAACCACCAAATAGGCTCTTCACCTTCTTTTTCAGCAATAAAGAAACGAACATTGGCATGTGATGTGGGTACATGAGGGTTTTTAGGGTGAATAACTAACGATACACCGCAAGCGTGAAAGCTTCGACCAGCAAGCTCAGGACGATGTGCAGTTGCAGAGGCAGGCATCGACTCACCATAAACATGTGAAAAGTTTACGCCGCCTTGCTCAATTACTGAGCCATCGCGAATTACACGCGTACGGCCGCCACCACCTTCTTCGCGCTGCCAAGCGTCTTCGACAAATTTTGCGGTGCCATCGGCATGTTCTAAACCTGCACATATTTTATCTTGTAAGGCTAATAAAAACTCTTTTACTACTTCTAGGTTAACTTGCGACATAGTTATTCTCTAAATAATTTGCCTGTGAAGGCATCTTTAATTTGGCTTGGTTTGGTATTTCCACCAAGCTCACCTTCAACGTAAGCAGCAACTTTATCGCCAAACGCTTTTTTAGCCTCATCAAGGGTTAGTACTGGATCTTGCCCTGTTAGATTCGCACTTGTTGATACCAGAGGTTTACCAAACTCCTGGCATAACTGTTTTACGACTGGATGACTAGTTACTCTAACAGCAATGGTATCAAACTGACCTGTCAACCATTTAGGAGTACTTGACTTGGCAGGCATTACCCAAGTCACAGCTGCAGGCCATGAAGAGAAAATAGCGGCACGCTTATCTTGAGGAATTTTATCATCATCAACATAGTTCAATAGTTGACCATAGTTATCTGCAATTAAAATTAACCCTTTCTCAACTGGGCGCTGTTTAATATCCAGCAATTTCATAACTGCAGTTTCGCTATCAGGATCACACCCTAAACCATAAACAGCTTCTGTTGGATAAACAATTACACCATCATTTTTTAATGCGAGGGTAATTGAAGACTCGTTTAACTCGTTACTCACCGTTTGCTCCAAATCATAACGATACTTTGTGATTACAATGCTTTTGGGGACATTGTAATACAGTACCACTTGATGTTTTTTTCTCGACCATTACCTGCCAGCCACATTCAGGGCAAGGTTGGGCGACAGGTTTGTTATTTAATATGTATTTGCATTTCGGGTACCCTCCACATGAGTAAAAGGTTTTACCCGATTTATTACTGCGTTCAACAAGTGCTGACTTTTTACAACTAGGGCACGTTGGCAATTCACTCTTTGTTTCTTCTTGCGCAATAAAATGACATTCTGGAAAGTTTGTACATCCGATAAACATACCAAAACGACCATTTTTAACAGCCAGTGGGTGGCTACATTGGGGACATTCAGAGTCATCAAGTACTTTGATTAGGGTTTCATGATGCTCAACAAGTGAACGCGTATAGTCACAATTGGGGTAGTTATTACATCCTACGAATGGACCTTTCTTACTATGCTTTACACTGGTTTCAGAACCACACTTCGGACACACTTCATACTCTTTTTCTAAAGCATGTTCATGGACAGAGAATAAAGAATGATCAATTTTGCTCATAATTGTCAAAACACAGACATAATATAGGCAAAATTATACCATGTTAGCCAAGGCAAGATGCAAATTTAAACGCTGCGGTTAATGAATGGTGCCATTTTGCTCTTCAAATAATAAATCTTCCATCTGCGCATATGCGATTTCCTTGCCCGGCACATTGAACAACACCATGAGAACTACCCATTTTAAATCGTCCAATTCAATCACATCTTTGTCTAATGCGAAGATACGGTCGATCACCATTTCACGTGTGGTAGTATCAATAACGGAGATTTGCTCTAAAAACATTAAAAAGCCACGACAAGATAGATCAAGCTTCTCACATTCTTGTGCAGTAAAAATACGTACTGACTTTCCCGGTACTCTATTTAAGTAAGGATATTCATCGCTGTGCTGTAAGTCTGCAAGTTGCTCTAACCAATCAAGCGCTTTATATATTTCTCGATGATTAAACCCTGCTCTTAATAACTCATCTGTCAGCTCACTTTGTTCAACGAAAATTTCGCTTTCGCTGTGAATGTAGTTCTCAAACAAATACATGAGGATATCAAACATTTTCAACTCCTCCCTATTAGGGTATAACCGTCTAGAACACGAATAACATCGCCAGATAACTCTAGATCTAATAGTTTTGAAAGCAATTCATCCATTTGCAATCCAGATAGTTGTTGTAACTTATCTACAGGTGTTACTTCAAAAGTGAGGTGTTTTAAAACAGGATCTGTACACTCACCTTTTTTTTCCTCTTTTACTTTATATAGACAACTTTTTGGTAAAACGCTTAATTCTGCGAAAATATCCTCGCAATTTTCAATTAACTTAGCACCTTGCTTAATAAGTGCATGACACCCTTTAGATAGTTCATTGAACACAGAACCTGGTACAGCAAAGATTTCTCTATTTTGCTCTAACGCATATTTCGCAGTAATTAACGAACCACTTTTTTGCTCCGCTTCAACCACAATTGTTCCCATCGACAAACCTGAAATAATCCTATTTCTACGTGGGAAATTTGACGCAAGCGCAGACGCACCAGGTAAATATTCTGAAATAAGCAAACCATGTTCTTCTATCTCTCGATACAAGGATTGAGCGCGTTTTGGGTAACACACATCAACCCCAGTACCAAGCACAGCGATAGTTTTACCGGAAACATTTAAAGCTCCCTGATGAGCACAGCTATCAATTCCCCTGGCCATGCCTGAAACGATACAAAAATCACTGATAGCTAAGTTAGTTGCAATATCTGAACTTAATTGCCGTCCGACTTCCGTCGCATTTCTTGAACCAACAATGGCAAGCTTCGGCAGCTCAAGTAAATCAATATTGCCTTTACAAAAAAGTACTAATGGCGGGTTGGAAATCTCTTTTAAAAGCTGGGGGTAATTAGGATGTGAATAGTAAATAATATCGATATTACTATTATCACACTCACGGATCAGTGATGAGATTGTTTGCCAATTAACGCGCTTAAGATTATCGAGAACGCTTCTATTTGGACCAGCTTGAGTAAGCTCTGAATTAGGCGCAAAAATTTCACTAAATGTAAAATGAGCAAGTAAGTTTTGTGTGGTCTGGAAACCCACTCCTTTTGTCAAATAAAAAGCGAGCCAATATTCAAGCTCGCTTCTCTTATTATGTTGCATCTTCTCTCCTTAGAAGATGCTCCACAGAACATTTTAGTTATCTACGTGGATAGTATCACCAACGCGAACAGGCTCTAGAGTTTTAGTTACTATGGCGTAGCTTACTTTATCGTAAACTTTAAACACCATTAGTTCACCAACCTTTTCTTTTGGCATATTCCATTCGCGACTGTCTTCACCATCTCCAAAATAGCTCATTGTACGTTCATAACGTGAAGCAGCATCTTTGTATTTAGGTCCATCTTTACCTACTACAACTGTAGGCGATGCACGACGAATGTCCAGTACATGACCTGCTTTGATTGAATCCTTTTCACCGCGATTTAACACAACAACATCCATAGTACTAAACTCTCGTAATTTAGATGATGTATCAATTATCGTACCTGAAATGTCTGTTTCAGGGCGTTTCATCATGAAAAACGCCGGTAGTGTTTGTCCCTCTAAGGCTGGCATTAAAAAGTCACCTTGGCGCACTTCTCGTTTAGAGTTTTTTACACGTACGGAAGCAGGTACTGCATTTGCCTCATCTCCGGTTCTAAAAGCGCGACCAGTACCAACCAAAATGGCTTCATGACCTAGAACCTCTTCTGTTTCTGGATCAATATATGGGTCACCTTGGCGATAAATTCCATAAAACTGTGAGCGCTCTAAATCGCCTTTCACATAAATAATGTGATCTGTTTTTATATTTTTAACATTGGAATTTGCGCCCAACACCACTGGTCTTGTATCGATATCTTCTTTATCTAGCGCTTGCTCAAATGTTAAGAAAGGACGAATAACCTCTAACGGTAAGGTTGGTATTGCATCCCCTTTCTTCATTGTTTTACGAACACCAGGTGATAATTTTTTAAACTTTTGGTTAATCACCAACATTGGGCGACCTTGAGAGTCATACACCAAAGAAAGTTTGTCACCTGGGTAAATTAAATGCGGGTTGTCTATTTGTGGGTTCAGACGCCATAGCTCGGGCCACAACCAAGGTTGGTCGAGGTAAATAGCAGAAATATCCCAAAGGGTATCGCCTTTTTCAACAACATATTCTTTAGGGGCGTCCTTTCTGATCTGAAGCACATCAGCAAGAGTTGGAAACGCCATAGTTAATGCGACTATCGCAGCTGTCAGCTTTTTGACCATAACTAGCTTCCTTGAGCTGTTT
Organism: Pseudoalteromonas piratica; assembly: GCF_000788395.1. Classification (NCBI taxonomy): domain Bacteria; kingdom Pseudomonadati; phylum Pseudomonadota; class Gammaproteobacteria; order Alteromonadales; family Pseudoalteromonadaceae; genus Pseudoalteromonas; species Pseudoalteromonas piratica. The sequence goes on along the minus strand of NZ_CP009888.1, from coordinate 747,417 downwards.
TTTATTATTATTTACTTAAACCTGTAAAAGGTGAAGACAAATGGCTAAAATAAAAACATATCATAAATTGATGATTTTCGCATAGTTTAAATTAAGGTAAATATGGCTATTTTAGAAGTTTTACGCTTTCCAGACGAGAGATTACGTACAGTTGCTGAAGAAGTGACACAAATCAATGATGATACTAAGAAAATTGTATCAGATATGCTTGAGACCATGTATGACGAAAACGGTATTGGTTTAGCTGCAACGCAAGTAAATATCCACCAGCGCATTGTCGTCATCGACGTTTCAGAAGAAGGTAATGAACCACTGGTATTAATTAACCCAGAAATAATCAAGAAAGATGGCAGCACAATCAGCGAAGAAGGCTGTTTATCTGTGCCTGGTTCATACGCAAAAGTTGACCGTGCTGAAACGGTAACAGTCAAAGCGTTTGATGAAAACGGTAATGAGTTTGAAAAAGATGCAGATGGCCTACTTGCCATATGTATGCAACATGAGCTTGACCACTTAAAAGGTGTGCTTTTCATTGACTATCTTTCACCTTTAAAGCGTCAACGTATTCGCAAGAAGCTTGAAAAAGAAGCAAAATTAGCCGCGCGTGCTGGCTAACCTACCTGGAGTTAAACCTTGAGCAAACCTTTAAGAATTGTATTTGCGGGCACCCCAGACTTTGCCGCACAGCACCTCGATGCCTTAATACAGTCAAACCACGACGTAATTGCTGTTTACAGTCAACCTGACCGCCCTGCAGGTCGAGGTAAGAAATTAAAAGCCAGTGAAGTAAAACAACTCGCTTTAACCCATGACATACCGGTATATCAGCCTGAAAACTTTAAATCAGACGAAGCTAAACAACAGTTAGCCGATTTAGATGCTGATATCATGGTCGTAGTTGCGTATGGCCTACTCCTGCCAAAAGCAATATTAGAAACACCAAAACTCGGCTGCATTAATGTGCATGGTTCAATTCTTCCACGTTGGCGTGGCGCAGCACCAATTCAACGTGCCATTTGGGCCGGAGATGCGGAAACTGGCGTCACTATTATGCAAATGGATGAAGGTTTAGATACCGGCGATATGATCTCAATTGCCACATGTCCGATTGAGGCACATGATACAAGTGCAAGCCTTTACAGCAAGCTCGCTGAGCTAGGTCCGACGGCACTTATCGATACTTTAGCCACAATTGCCGATGGCACTGCAAATGCCGAAAAGCAAAATGACGAATTAGCCAATTACGCGAAAAAGCTTAGTAAAGACGAAGCAAATATCGATTGGCAAATGCCTGCGCAACAAATAGAACGTAATATTCGCGCCTTTAACCCATGGCCGATTTGCTTTACACAAATGCAAGGTAATACAGTAAAAGTCTATGCGGCTGAATTAGTTAACCTTGATGGCAATGTTGGTGAAGTGTTAGCTGCGGATAAAACAGGTATTACTGTCGCAACTGGTGAAGGTGCTCTTAAGATCACACAACTCCAGCCACAAGGTAAAAAACCAATGTCAGTACAAGACTTCTTAAATGGTCGTGCTGATTGGGTAGCAGTTGGTTCAATTTTAGGTGACAACAATGAGTAGTGTTCGTGCTTACGCAGCTGAAACACTGCACCTTGTGGTTGATAAAGGTCATTCATTATCTCAAGTATTACCAAGGTATTCAGATAAACTGCCACCAAAAGAGCGTCCTCTTTTACAGCAACTTTGCTACGGTGTATTGCGCTATTTGCCGAGCTTGGAGAATTACTGTTCTCACCTGCTTGAAAAGCCTCTAAAAGGTAAACAACGCCCTTTTCAGTTTTTACTTTATGTAGGAATTTATCAGCTGCAACATATGCGTATTCCAGCGCACGCAGCATTAGATGAAACGGTAAATGCAGTTAAAACCATGCGAGCTCCAGGCTTAAAAGGTCTAGTAAACGCAGTACTACGTAACTTTCAGCGCCGCCAAAGTGAGCTGGAAAATTTAGCCGACCAAATTGATGCCTGTAAGTACAACCACCCTGGTTGGTTTTTAAACAGATTGAAAGCTGCGTATCCAGATAATTGGCAAGATATTGTTGAAGCAAACCAAGTACAAGCGCCAATGTGGCTTCGTGTTAATGGTAACTACCATTCGCCAAAAGCATATCGCGAGTTACTTTTTGATGCTGACATTGAAGCACACTTAGTTGACCATTTTGATGATGCACTAGTGCTTGAAAATGCCGTTGACGTGTTTAAGCTACCCGGTTTCGAGCTCGGCCACAGTTCAGTTCAAGATGGCGCAGCGCAACTTGCGGCAAGATTACTCGAACCAAAAGATGGCGATAAAATTCTTGATGCCTGCGCAGCACCCGGTGGAAAAACGTGCCACATTTTAGAGCTAGCAGAGTGTAATGTTACTGCCCTTGATCATGACGCAACCCGTCTTGAGCGCGTACAACAAAACCTAGAACGTATTGGCCTAAACGCAAAGCTTATTAGCGCAGATGCCAGCCAACCCGACGACTGGTGGGATGGTGAGCAATACGATCGTATTTTACTGGATGTGCCTTGTTCTGCAACTGGTGTAATTCGTCGTCACCCTGATATCAAATGGCTGCGAAGAGCGTCTGATATCGAGCAACTGGCTAAGTTGCAACAGCAAATTCTTGAGCAAATTTGGCCATTATTAAAGTCTGGTGGCACGTTAGTTTATGCAACTTGTTCTGTTTTACCGGAAGAAAATACCGATCAGATAAAACAGTTTTTAGCAAAACATGCAGATGCCAAGCATATCGCACTCAATTTAACAGATACCATCGAGCAACCAGGTTGGCAATTACTGCCAGATGAGCATGATGGCTTTTTCTACGCAAAAATTGAAAAACTATAATTAAGGCGAAGCTCGCCAACTAAGCGATTGACAGTATGAAAATTATCATTTTAGGTGCCGGACAAGTTGGCGGCACCTTAGCAGAAAACCTAGTCGGTGAAAAAAACGAAATCACCGTGGTTGATATTAACCGAGAAAAGCTACGCGTATTACAAGATAAGTACGACCTTCAAGTTGTGTCTGGTCACAGTGCTCACCCTGAAGTATTACGCCAGGCTGGCGCTGAAGACGCCGATATGATTATTGCGGTTACTAGCTCTGACGAAGTTAATATGATTGCCTGTCAAATCGCTTACAGTATTTTTAATACGCCAACTAAAATTGCACGTATTCGCTCTGAGCAATACCTCAAATACAAAGAGCAACTATTTCATAACCATGACTTACCAGTAGACCACTACATTGCGCCTGAACAATTGGTTACACGCTACATTCATCGCCTTATAGATTATCCTGGGGCACTGCAAGTGCTGCAGTTTGCAGAAGGTAAATTATCTCTTGTAGCTGTAAAGGCTTATTATGGTGGTTTACTCGTTGGTTATGCGCTATCAGCGCTCAAAAAGCATATTCCTAATGTAGAAACACGAGTAGCAGCCATTTATCGTAAAGGTCGACCAATCAAACCTTTAGGCACCACTGTTATTGAAGCCGATGACGAAATATTCTTCGTTGCAGCAACTAAGCATATTCGCGCGGTAATGAGCGAACTGCAAAAACTCGAACAATCGTATAAAAAAATAATGATTGTTGGTGGCGGTAATATCGGTGCTGGTCTTGCCCGTACATTAGAGAAAAGTCACAGTGTAAAACTGATTGAGCGCAACCCTGAACGCGCTGAATATTTATCCGGTAGATTAGACCGTACCGTTGTATTTTGTGGTGATGCGTCAGACCAAGAGTTGTTATCGGAAGAACATATCGAACAAGTCGACGTATTTATTGCTGTTACTAACGACGATGAGGCAAACATCATGTCTGCCATGCTTGCCAAACGCATGGGCGCACAGAAAACCATGGTGTTAATTCAACGTGGTGCTTATGTTGACTTAGTGCAAGGTGGCGAAATTGATATTGCTATTTCACCTCAACAGGCGACTATTTCAGCTCTCTTAACGCATGTCCGACGTGGTGATATTGTGAATGTATATTCACTTCGTAAAGGTGCCGCAGAAGCTATTGAGGCAGTCGCCCATGGTGATGAAACCACCTCAAAGGTAGTTGGTAGAGCCATTCAAGATATTAAACTACCAGCAGGCACAACTATCGGGGCTATTGTGCGAAACGATGATGTTCTCATTGCCCATGACGATACCGTGATCCTCTCAGGTGACCACGTCATTATGTTCTTAATCGATAAAAAACAGATTCACGTTGTTGAGAAGCTGTTCCAAGTAAGTGCTATCTTCTTATAAGTTAAATTTAGAAATAGTACTTCTAAACAAAGTTTTACTCATAAATACTTCAGTATAATTTCTGTTTATTTATTAACCTTTCGTTACATTATTGACTATTTATTCTAACTTGGAGCTAATAAAGGTACACATGAATATGTACCTTTACTATTGGAGACAAGTTAATGAATAAAATAATAAAATCAATATTACTTAGCGCACTCGCTTTACCTATGGCGAGTGTGTCAGCCTTTGAAAGTGCAAGCCAAGAACGTTCCATGCATATTGCAGAACAAAAACGTGCATTAGCGCTTTCATTTGCAAAAAACTATACAGCGCTAAAGCCAAGCATTCTCGCCTCAACTTCACGCTATGATTTAATCGTTGAACCAGCAGAACTTGCTTTAAATAACCAAGCAATGAGCAACCTCAAACAAGTAGAAGCAAACATTCGCACAGCTAAAGGTTTACCTAACAATAACCACTCTATCACACAACTAAGAGTTGCTGACTCAAGCATGCTTAACTCGTTAATGTCTGAAACACCGTTATTTGCATGGGCACCAGCAGGTAATGAGAAATCATGGCAATTTATTGAAGCATTTGACACTCAAGGCAACACCTTTCATTTGCCGGTTAATGAGCTACCAGAGCGTCCAGTATTAATTGTTGAACTCGATAATAAACAAGCGTTATCGGAAGGTATTTCGGTATTAAAAAAAACATTAAAACCATTTAGCAGCTCACCTAAACAGGCTTTAGAATCAAGTATTCAATCTTCAACCAACCCAATTCAAACGTCAGTGCTTAAATCAATTCACTTACAAGACGATGAAGAGCCATGGATATCTGGTAAAGCAGAAGTATATAGTATCGTTACTGGTGTGAGCCCTTCTCGTGATGAGCCTGTACTCGATATAGTAGATATGCCATATCTTGATTACGATGGCACTACTTATAACCCTAATCAAATTATCATTTATTGGGACCGCTATCGTTGGCAAGCTGCTGATATTTTAATGATGGAGCAGGATGACAACACTAACTACAAAGAACTTGCGAGCCGCTTACTTGATGTTGCTACCGAGATTCTTAAAGCAATTCCAGACCCAGAAGTACAAGGTTATGCCATTATTCCACAGTTAACCAATAAAGTACTGGCTACTATGCCTGACTCATGGTTTACCAACGATGATGACTATGTGGATGTGTATTACACTTTATTTGAAGGCCAACGCTATTCAAATCACAAAGGCGCTAGCTCAAATGCAACTATCACACTTGAGCCTTTAACGATTCAACCACGTTAATAAACTGAGTCACTTTAAACCAGAATCAAAGAGCGTCAATGGCGCTCTTTTTTGTTTTTTTGACAGACTTCAAAATCATTCCGACGTTGGGTCCAGCTCGAAATCCCTTTCTCGCGTTCGACCAGCTGTGACGTACAAGATGTACTAATGCCGCAATTACATGGATGTAAATGAGCGGCCTAAACTTCGTTGCGGTCTGGAATAAACGACCGATATATTAAGTCGTCCTGACGCGATATTCCGGCTAGAAATCCCTTTCTCGCGTTCGACCAGCTGCGAAACTTCGTTTCGGTCTGGTCTCACCCACGCCAGAATGTTGGGGTGAATAATACGAGTAATGTGAAAATTTCGAGGCGGCCAAATACCATAGCAAGTGTTAAAATCCACTTTGCAGTATCGGTAATATCGCCAAAGTGCGCTGCAACATCACCTAAGCCTGGCCCTAAGTTATTTAAGCAGGCGGCAGTTGCTGAGAATGCCGTGATGTTGTCCATTCCAGTTGCTAATAAGCACAGCATAATGATGACAAATACCAAAGCATAGGCGGAGAAAAAACCCCATACAGCTTCGACTACTTTATCAGGTAATGCTTTGCGACCAAGCTTTATAGAGTAAATTGCACGTGGGTGTACCAAGCGGTTTAACTCGCGAATACCCTGTAAGTACAACAGAAACACGCGTACTACTTTCATGCCGCCACCTGTTGAGCCAGCACAGCCACCAATAAAGCTTGAAAAGATCAGCAAAATTGGTAAAAACAGCGGCCACTGTGAGAAGCTATCTGTGGCAAAACCAGCCGTTGTACTAATTGAAACGGCTTGGAATAGCGCTTGGTCAAATGCCTGATCGGTCGAGGTATAAATACCTGCAGACGTCAGTACAAAGAAACACAAAAGCACTAAACATGTTTGAATAAATAGAAATACTTTGAGCTCTGGGTCACGCCAATAAACGCGAAAGTTTTTATTAGCCACTGCCGCATAATGCAGCGAGAAGTTCACTGCAGCAATAAGTAAAAACACCACACAAATAATGTTAATTAGCGGGCTATTAAAGTGGCCAATAGAGGCATCATAAGTAGAAAAACCGCCAATGGCGATAGTCGAAAAGGCATGGCAAATAGCATCAAACCAATTCATCCCAGCTGCCCAATACGCCAAAGTACACGCACCTGTAAGCGACACATATATATACCAAAGGTGCTTTGCTGTATCGGCGATGCGCGGAGTCATTTTTGAATCTTTTACAGGCCCCGGTGTTTCAGCGCGGTAAAGCTGCATGCCACCCACCCCAAGCATAGGCAGTACCGCAACGGCAAGTACGATGATACCCATACCACCTAGCCATTGTAGTTGCTGGCGATAGAATAAAATCGCTTTAGGTAAATACTCAATACCCGTTAAAACGGTAGCCCCTGTAGTGGTGAGGCCAGAAAAGGATTCAAAAACCGAATCGGCAATAGATAGGTTAGGTTCTTCCAAAAAAATTAACGGTAACGAACCAAAGCTGCCCAGTACTAACCAAAACAAAACCACAATTAAAAAGCCTTCTCGGGCCTTCAAATCCCCTCTTTGTTTACGGTTTGGGTAGTAAGCTATTAAGCCAATAATAATACTGAAGACAAATGCCAGAACAAACGGTACACCACCACCATCTTTATAAATAAGCGAAACGAGCGCTGGCGGGATCATGGTGATACTAAATAGAGCAACTAACTGCCCTAATATTTTAATTATTGTTCTGTATTGCATTGCAAGAGTAAGAAACGAGCTATTTTAAGCTATTCTCTTACTGTTTTACTTTTAACTCAACAGCACCATTGGATATTTCATAAATATCTTTTATCGCCTGCGCTGCATTTCGCTCATCAATGGCGATTTGCCATGCAATATTTGCGGAGAAGTCTTTCTCAATATTACTACCACTAAACTGAGTATTAATATGTTGTTCAATTACCCCTTGTAGCGCATAACTCGATTCACCAAGTAATGTCACCATTGGAACACGAGTTAGTACTTCAATGTTATTCAATGCATTATTAAGTGAGCCACCATATGCACGAACCAGCCCACCTGTGCCCAACTTTATGCCGCCAAAATAGCGCGTAATTACCGCTGTGATTTCACCAAGCCCAGAGCCCATAAGCACATTTAACATTGGCTTTCCAGCCGTACCATTTGGTTCACCATCGTCAGAAAACCCCAGTACATGACTACCACCTGGCTCCCCCGCCACATGCGCCCAACAATTATGACGTGCATCTGGGTACTCTTCATTGATGCTTTTTATAAAGGCTTTTGCATCTGCAATGCTAGGTGTATGTGCAATATGTACAATAAAGGTGCTTTTTTTTATTTCTTCACGATACAAGGTTCGTGTTGCTGGGTATTGGTATTCTTGAGTCATAACTTACAAACTAAAAAGGAGCCATATGGCTCCTTAAAGTGTATCACTTGTTATTTAGATTAAGCTAAACCTAAATCACGCGTCATATTTTCATTGCGGTCTTGATGAACAATCACGTTATCCTCAATACGAATACCACCAAATGGCTTAAATGCTTCAACTGTTTGCCAGTTGATGTATTGATTGTTATCTGTTTGCGCCAGGTCTGCTAACAGTGAATCAATAAAGTAAAGTCCAGGCTCAATGGTAAACACTTGGTTCGCTTCAATTAAGCGTGTACAACGTAAGAATGGATGACCTTCAGGTGGTGCTTGGTGTGTACCACGTTCATCCGCCATAAAGCCACCCATATCGTGTACTTGTAAACCTAAGTGGTGGCCTAAACCATGTGGGAAGAACGTTGAACTAATGCCTTTCTCAATAATGGCTTCAGGCGATAAGTTCACAATCTTAAATTCACTTAGGACCTGCGCTACTCGTTGATGACAATCTAAATGCAATTCACCGTACTTAATGCCTGGCTTTAACCCTTCACATAATGCCTGTTGATGCGCATTCATCGTACTGACTAATTCAGCAAACGGACCTTGCTGCTTAAAATCGTAAGTACGGGTGATATCAGCCGCGTAACCATTAAAGTTGGCACCCGCGTCAATCAGAAATGATAAATGTTGATCGGGCTTCGCAATATCTAAATGGGTATAATGCAAAATCGCACAGTTCTTGTTAAGAGCAACTATATTGCCATAAGGCATTTGGTTTTCGGTGTGCTGTGTTGCCACAAGGTACGCATGCTGAATATCATACTCAGAACCTCCTGCATAAAAAGCATCACGCGCAGCCTTATGGCCAAGTACTGCCAAACGGTTTGCTTCTCGTAAACATACTAATTCGTAATCGGTTTTGTATGCACGGTGATAATGCAGATAGTTCAAAACACCTTCTGGGTTAATTGCAGAAAAACCAAGTGCTTTCGCAACTTCAATATATTCACCAATATAAGCAAACTTTTCTTTGTCATATGGCAGCAGTTGCTCAACTTGCTCAGGTGATTTTAACAATGAGATATCAAAATACTCAGCCCAAAAATCACTTGGCTCATCTGGCACTTTATGCCAAAAATCCACAGGGCGATAAAAAATAAGCTTTGGCTTATCCACACCATTAACGACTAACCAACAATGTGGATTATCGATAACAGGTAACCATGCTTTAAACTGAGGATTAACTTTAAACGGGTAATCCATATCATCTAAAAATTGGCGTTTCGCTTGACCTGAGTGAATGATCAGACCATCAAGTCCTTCACGCGCTAGTACATCTTTAGTACGTGACTGTAAGGTTGCAATATGCGCTGCATAAGTTGTTGAAAGTTTATCCATTATTAATCCAGTTCAGTGTGTTCTTTATCAAGTGTACCATCTCTAAGTGCCAATCATAATAGGCAGCATTCAATCAAAATTGTCTGCAAGTAATTTGCCAAATCTACTTTTGTATCTTCATGGCTATTAGATCATCAAACAAGTTATCTTTATTTCCAGCACGGGTTGCATACACCTGTCGATACGCAAATACATTTTTAACGTACTCTCGGGTCTCGCGATACGGTATCGCTTCTACCCAGAGATCAAAATCCACTGCTTCTTTTGGTAACCAGCGTTTCACTTTGTGATAACCCGCATTATATGAAGCGGTAGCAATCACCTCATTCCCCTTACTCTTTTTCTTAAGATAGTTAAGGTATTGCGTGCCTAAGCGAATATTAATATGCGGTTTTTTTAGTTGATGCTGACTGACCTTACCTTTATTCACATAACGCGCGGTACTTGGCAATAACTGCATAAGGCCTACAGCACCAGCACTGGAATATGCATCGGAAGCAAACGAGCTTTCGCGACGGGAAATTGCATAAGCCCATGTTGTGTCGACTTTGCTGCGATTGCTATAGCGTTCGAACTGCTCGCTGTAAGGTGTTGGAAAGCGATAGTCGAGTAAGTTAAATGCTTTTAGCTGACTCATCACACGGATAACACTATCGTGCCAACCCATTTGATTCGCTAAGCTCGCCGCAGCCAGTTTTTCTTCGTCGGTGGAACCGACAATAAGGGCGTTCCACTCACGACGAGCTGAATAAAAGCGCTCAAGTTCATAAAGTGCTTGGGCTCGTTTAAACGCTGGGTTTTCACTTACCAGTTTTTGACTTTTAGGATCGACCACAGCAGGCTGATATTCAAGAGACACCTCAAGTCCTAAACGTGACGCAGCCAAAAAGCCATAGTAATCGCGTTTTTTCGCAAGTGCTTGCCAAAGCGCTTGTGCTTGCTGTTTTTTCCCCACCTTATCATGAGCATAAGCAAGCCAGTAGCGGTAACCATTATTCAATGTTTTACCGGTTGAATAAGCGATGATGCCCTGCCAATCTTGTTCACGCAACATGTTGCTTAACTGCCATTGCATCAACTTACTGTCGTGCCTTTCAGGCGCGACTTTATTCAGGTAAAACTTTGCTTCTTTGTGTTTACCTGAGGCCAGAGATAAAGCAAAAATATAATACAGTGATTGTTTTTGTTGCTCTGAATAGTCAAACATCGTCTCGAGCTTTTGCCAAGCTCTGATAGCTAAATCACGATCTCGCCACACCAAACGTTTCACACCGTAGAGCGCTATTTGACCCTCTTTTTCAGTACGTTTTTTAAAACGATAAAGCCCAGCAGCTGCGGAGGGGTCTCGTCTTACTGTTTTATACAAATCTGTTAAATAGCGCTCATCTTTGGGCAGTAGTCGACTTAAAAAACTCAGTAAGCTGGTATCGCCTTTTTCAGACACTTTGGTAATCCGTTGCCAAACAAGATCTTGACTTAAGTGCCCTGCTTTTCGCCAGTTTGCGAACAAGTTATCACATGCTTTCGGTTGTGATTTTGCCACATTCCAAAGCTCATCGACTTGATTGAAAATCGCCTCTTTTGGTGCACCTAACTTAAGCTGATAGGTTAAATAAGTACAGTGATACTCAGCATTACTAGTAGGCCTAAATGCATCTATATAAAGTGCTTTTTGATTACGTTTAATTAAGTTATCTAACCAAGCAGAGCGTACTTTCCACTCTAAAGGAGTGCCCTGATAGGTATCTAAAAACTTATTAATTTCTTTTTTATTCGATAACTTAGGATAGTTTTCTAAAAAGGTCGCTTCAGCATAAGGTGAAAGTGGATGAGATGACTGTTTTAAAGCCAAATAAAACTTTTTTTTGTCATTTTTTTTAGCGAGCTTTTCTAACGCCAAAAATTCTTTATGTACTGTTTTATCAACACTTGCACTCAACGAAGGAGACGAAATGACTAAGCTAACAAGCGTTGTTAAAATCCATGATTTTTTCACTGTTTTGCTCTCTTTACCGCAGTAGTTAAAATGCCCTGCGGCTCTCTATTCAAATAAATTTAAAAATGCGCTGCATAATTCTAGCGTTTACCCAAACTGCAGTAATGTCATCTTAATCAATGTAAACCTAAACGTCAGCCTTTTAAGCTTAATCCCCTTATTGATACGACCACTGACAACGCTCACGTTAATTTTTTTGTCCAGTTTTTAATCTTATGTAAAAAGCCAACTAAAATTTTAATTGCAATTTAATCGCAAAGAAGCGACACTGCGTAAAAACCAAACTCATCGTACCAGTTGTGGTGCGAGAAATTAGGGAGCAATACTATGCTATTTCAAAGCGAATCTTTTCAGGTTGCTTTTGTTAAAGACAACATTGCTGAGTTTAAGTTCTGTGTTCCAGGCTCAGTAAATAAACTTTCTCAGCAAACTCTTAGCGACTGTGGCGCTGCATTAAAAGAGCTAGCTGCTAATAAAGATATTAAAGGTATGATTTTCACCAGTGATAAAGATCACTTTATTGTTGGTGCTGACATTTTTGAATTTTTACCTACCTTTAAAAAATCTGAAGAAGAACTAACTCAGTGGATTAAAAATGCTACTGACGTTTTCGACCTACTCGAAGATTTACCTTTCCCAACTATTTCAGCAATCAATGGCATGGCCCTTGGTGGTGGTTGTGAATGGGTACTTGCTACTGACTTCCGTGTAGCAAGTGAAGAATTAAAAATGGGCTTACCTGAAGTTAAACTAGGCATTATGCCAGGCTTTGGCGGTACTGTTCGTCTACCGCGTATTATCGGTGCAGATAATGCGATGACGTGGATTACAACTGGTAAAGAACACCGCGCTAAACAAGCGCTTGCTGTCGGTGCTGTTGATGCCGTTGTAGCAAAAGACAAACTGGTTGACTCAGCTATCAAAATGGTTGAGCTTGCGGCAAACGGTAAACTTGATTGGCAAGCAAAACGCCAAGCAAAGTTAGACCCACTTGCAATGAACCAAATGGAACAAGGCATGAGCTTTGCGACAGCGCAAGGCATGGTATTTGGTAAAACTAAAGGTCATTACCCTTCTCCGCTAATGGCTGTTGCAACGATTAAAGCGGCTGCAAACCACGGCCGTGCTGAAGCTATGGCAATTGAGAATATGAACTTTGCAAAGCTAGCTAAAACCGATGAAGCAGCAGCACAGGTAGGTATTTTCCTTGCAGACCAGTTTATTAAATCTAAAGCTCGCAAACTTGCTAAAAACAGTTCAACTGATATCAAGCAAGCTGCGGTATTGGGTGCAGGTATTATGGGTGGCGGTATTGCATACCAGTCTGCTTATAAAGGCACGCCAATCATTATGAAAGACATCAACCAAGGTGCGCTTGATCTTGGTATGCAAGAAGCCTCTAAACTGCTTGGCAATAAAGTTCAACGCGGACATATGAAGCTTGATAAAATGGTTGCAACATTAGGCGCAATCAAACCAACGCTAAGCGATGACGATGTTAAAAAAGCAGACATTATTGTTGAAGCGGTTGTTGAAAATCCAAAGATTAAACAAGCAGTGCTTTCTCAACTAGAAAAAGACATGCCTGAAGGCACAGTGCTGACATCAAATACTTCAACTATTCGTATTGATGAGTTAGCAAGCGCACTTGAAAAACCAGAAAATTTCTGTGGTATGCACTTCTTCAACCCTGTGCACCGTATGCCATTGGTTGAAATTATTCGCGGTGAAAAAACATCTGACGAAACCATTAATGCCGTTGTTGATTACGCATTAAAATTAGGTAAGTCACCAATTGTTGTAAATGACTGCCCAGGTTTCTTTGTGAACCGTGTGCTGTTCCCTTACTTTGCCGGCTTTAACCAATTAGTGGTTGAAGGCGCAGATTTTGCGAAAGCAGATAAAGTGATGGAAAACGTGTTTGGCTGGCCAATGGGCCCTGCTTACCTGCTTGATGTTGTTGGTCTTGATACAGCAAATCACTGTACAGGTGTGATGGCGGACGGTTTCCCTGAGCGTATGGCTGAACAAGAAAAAGATCCAGTTGCTCTGCTTGTTAAAGAAGGTCGTTTTGGTCAGAAAAATGGGAAAGGTTTCTACCAATATGCACCTGACCGTAAAGGTAAGCCAAAGAAAGCAAAAGATGCAGATGCAATTGCGCTACTAAGCACAATTTGCGATGCACCTAAAGAGTTTAGCAAAGAAGAAGTCATAGACCGCTGTATGATCCCAATGCTTAACGAAGTGCTACTTTGCTTACAAGAGAATATTGTTGCATCACCACAAGAAGCTGATATGGCACTTATTTACGGCTTAGGTTTCCCTCCATTCAGAGGTGGTGCGTTCCGTTATTTAGACCAAATTGGTTTAGCTAACTTTGTTGCAAAAGCAGACCAATACGCACACTTAGGTGCGATTTACCAAGTTTCTGATATCACGCGTCAGTGGGCAGAAGAAGGTCGTCAATTTTATTCAGTAGAGGGTGCATAATATGAAAACACCAGTAATTGTTGATTGTATTCGTACCCCTATGGGTCGTTCTAAAAACGGTGTTTTTAGAAATGTCCGTGCCGAAGATTTAAGTGCACAATTAATGAAAGGGTTAGTTGAACGTAACCCTGCTTTAAACCCAGCAGATATCGATGATATTTATTGGGGTTGTGTACAACAAACGCTAGAACAAGGCTTTAACGTTGCGCGTAATGCGCAGCTTTTAGCAGGCATTCCACACACAGTACCTGCAGCAACAGTTAACCGCTTATGTGGTTCATCAATGCAAGCATTACATGATGCAGCACGTGCAATTATGACCGGCTGTGGTGATGTTTACCTAGTTGGTGGTGTTGAACATATGGGTCACGTACCAATGAACCACGGTGTCGATTTTCACCCTGGTTTATCAAAGTCAGTAGCACAAGCTGCAGGCATGATGGGTTTAACTGCTGAATACTTAGGTAAGCAACATGGTATTTCTCGTCAACAACAAGACGAGTTTGCAGCACGTTCTCATGCACGAGCTCATGCAGCAACAGTTGAAGGTCGTTTCAAAAATGAAATCTACCCAATCACTGGTCACGATGCCGATGGTGCAATGATCTTAGTTGAAGATGATGAAGTGATTCGCCCTGAAACAACAGTAGAAGGCCTTTCACAGCTTCGCCCTGTGTTTGACCCAGCAAATGGTACGGTTACGGCTGGTACATCATCTGCGCTTTCAGATGGCGCATCTGCAATGCTTATTATGAGCGAAGAAAAAGCCAATGAGCTTGGTTTAACCATTCGTGCAAAAGTAAAAGCAATGGGTGTTGCGGGTTGCGATCCATCAATCATGGGTTACGGTCCTGTTCCGGCTTCTAAGAAAGCTTTAAAAGCAGCTGGCTTAACGATTGATGATATTGATGTAGCAGAGCTTAACGAAGCATTTGCAGCACAAGCATTACCGGTACTGAAAGATTTAGGTTTAACCGATGTGGTTGACGAAAAAGTTAACTTAAATGGTGGTGCAATTTCACTTGGTCACCCGCTAGGTTGTTCAGGTACACGAATCAGCACAACATTGATTAACCTTATGGAAGAAAAAGATGCGAAATATGGTCTTGCAACCATGTGTATTGGTTTAGGCCAAGGTATCGCTACCATTTTTGAACGCCCATAAGTTTAATCGAACGATTTATTCTTGGTGATAAGGCGCTGTCTCGAAAGAGCAGCGCCTTTTTTATTTGCTATGGTTTACATCACACGCTTAGCCACCTACAATTCCGCCTCTACTTTTTAACAGGGCTTAATTTTCATGACTGATTTTTCTAATGCAGACCATACTCTCGATGCTATTGGTCTTCGCTGCCCTGAGCCTGTAATGATGGTGCGTGGCGCGATTCGCAAAATGCAGCACGGAGAAACCTTAGTGGTGATTGCAGATGATCCATCAACAACGCGCGATATTCCCTCTTTTTGTCGCTTTATGGATCACACCTTGTTAGCACAAGAAGTGGATAATGAACCGTATAAATATTTAATAAAAAAAGGGCTTTAAACGCCCTTTTTTATTGCTGATAATTTTGCTTTTGAACCTTTTAGAATGAGTTCAACTGACTATTCGAAAATTTGATTAATAGTAACCAGAGGCGTACTTTTGTTGCGGAAGTTAATTGATACTTCATACCAGCCAGCTTCATAAGGCGTAAAACTAAAATAGTTGTACACACTGTCGCAGTTTGCTTGGACTGGAATACCCACTTCTAAAAACTTATCCAAGTCTTCATTTTTAAAACCACAGTTATAACCTTGTGTCCAATTCGCGTCTGCTACTTTAAATTCGTACGCTTTACCAATTGAGCCAAATTTTACCTTTGTGCTGTAAACATTGGCAGTTTGCTGTGTTAGTTGATAGGCTTTTTGCGCCTCCCAAAGTGTAAAGTCACCACGCAAATATAGTGTGGTATCAACATTACCCACATTGCTTGTTTGTTCTAACAGGCTATCGTCTGTGCTTGAGCAACCAACTAGTACTAAACTAGCAAGTGCCAGAGTTGAAAGTGATGCTTTATTCATTGTTATTATCCGCGATTTTCTAAGCTTAATTACTATACTAAATATCGTAAGATTTTATGCAAGCAACGTTTTTACCTGTTGCGAATATTTCCGCTATAACTAAGCTAAATACTGAATAAGTAAATTTAAAATAAAAAAGCCGGTGTGTTATCACCGGCTTTTTATAATTCGATTTATCTTACTTTTGTAACAGTGAAATATCTGCTACTTGCAAGAATAAACTTCTAAGTTGGCTTAGTAATGTTAAGCGATTTAGTTTCACCGCTTCATCATCGGCCATAACCATTACGTTATCAAAGAAGGTATCAACTACTTCGCGTAAATCAGCAAGACTTGCCAAAATAGTTTGGTAATCATGTGCAGCAAATGCAGGTGCTAGCTCTACTTGGTAGTGTGCAATTTTATCTGCTAACTGCTTTTCAGCGTCCTCTGCTAATAGGCTCTCATTAACACTGTCAGCAAGCTCTACTTCATTCTTAGCCAAGATATTACCTACGCGTTTATTAGCCGCAGCTAGCGCTTCTGCCGCATCTAATTCGCGGAAGTGAGAAACCGCTTTAACACGTTGGTCAAAGTCTGCAGGCTTAGTTGGACGACGAGCCAATACTGCTTGAATAATATCAACACTAAAGCCTTCGTCTTGATACCAAGCACGAAAACGACCCAGCATAAAATCAATAACATCAGATTCAACATTATCATTGCTAAGCTTTTCGCCAAACAGCGATTTTGCTTTAGCTATTAAATCAACTAAGTCGAGGTTGTAACCCTTTTCAACAATAATACGCAATACGCCTAGTGATGCTCGACGTAGCGCAAATGGGTCAGAACCCTTTGGCGCTTGACCAATACCGAAAATACCCACAATCGTATCAAGCTTATCAGCCATTGCTACAGCAGCAGATACACCTGTGCTTGGTAACTCGTCACCTGCAAAACGCGGCATATATTGCTCGTATAGCGCTTTTGCAACTTCTGCATCTTCACCATCGTGCGTTGCATAGTGCATACCCATAACACCTTGCGTATCGGTAAATTCAAATACCATTGATGTCATAAGGTCACATTTTGCCAGTAAACCTGCACGTTTAGATTTTTCAACGTCTGCTTCGATTTGCTCAGCAATGTAACCAGCAAGTTCAGTAATACGGTCAGTTTTATCTTTAATGGTACCAAGCTGCTTTTGGAAAATAGCTTGGTCTAATTCAGGTAAGCGATCGATTAACGGACGTTTACGGTCAGTATTAAAGAAGAACTCAGCATCGGCTAAACGAGGACGAACAACCTTTTCATTACCTTCAATTACGTAACGAGGCTCTTTTGATTCAATGTTTGAAACAAATATAAAGTTAGGTAATAATTTTTTGTTTTCGTCATAAACTGGGAAGTACTTTTGGTCACCTTTCATGGTGTACACAAGTGCTTCAGACGGTACTTTTAAGAACTCTTCTTCAAACTTTGCCGTCAGTACTACTGGCCATTCAACAAGTGAAGTTACCTCTTCAACTAAGTCATCTTCTAAGTCCGCGATACCACCTACAGCTTGCGCAGCCTTTTGTGCATCAGCAAGAATAATCGCTTTACGTGCTTCGTAATCAGCCATTACTTTACCGCGCTCTTCTAAGACCGCTGGATATTGCTCGGCAGAATCAATGGTAAACTCTTGTTCACCCATAAAACGGTGGCCACGAATAGTACGGTCTGATGCAACACCTAAAATCTCACCGGCAACTAAATCACTGCCCATAAGCATAGTAAGCGTTTTAACAGGGCGAATAAATTGCGTTGTTTTATTACCCCAACGCATTGGTTTTGCAATCGGTAATTTAGCAAGTGCTTGCGCTGCAAGCTCAACGATAATTTCGCTAGTCGCTTTACCTTTTACTTCTTGTTTGAATAAAAGCCACTCGCCTTTTTCTGTTTTTAAACGGTCTGCTTGTTCAACTGTAATACCATTACCACGCGCCCAACCCTGAGCTGCTTTTGTCGCATTACCATCTTCATCAAATGCAACTGAAATTGCCGGGCCACGTTTCTCAACTACTTTGTCAGATTGAGACTCAGCAAGTGCTGCCACTTTTAATGCTAAACGACGTGGTGCTGCGTACCATTTTACACCTTCATGATTTAGCTCCGCAGCTTTTAACTCTGCTTCAAAGTTTGATGCAAAACTTTCAGCGAGCGTACGAAGTTGTGTTGGTGGTAGCTCTTCCGTGCCTAATTCAATTAAAAATTCTTTTGCCATGACTACTTCTCCTCACCACTTTTTTTACACATAGGAAAACCTAACGCTTCACGCGATGCGTAATACGCTTCAGCTGTTGCTTTGGTAAGGTTACGAATACGAAGAATATAACGTTGACGCTCTGTCACTGAAATTGCTTTACGTGCATCTAGTAAGTTAAATGCATGTGCTGCTTTCAAAATACGCTCGTATGCAGGAAGTGGTAAGGGTGTTTCTAGCGCTAATAACTCTTGTGATTCTTTTTCACATTGGTCAAAGAAACTAAATAAGAAATCAACATCAGCGTGTTCAAAGTTATAAGTCGATTGCTCTACTTCATTTTGATGAAAGATATCACCATATGTTACTTTGCTGCCGTCTGGCGCATGGTTCCAAACTAGGTCATACACTGAATCTACTTCTTGAATGTACATCGCTAAACGCTCAATACCATAAGTGATTTCACCTGTTACAGGTTTACACTCAAGGCCACCTACTTGCTGGAAATAAGTAAACTGAGTTACTTCCATACCGTTTAACCACACTTCCCAACCAAGCCCCCAGGCACCTAGCGTTGGGTTTTCCCAGTTGTCTTCAACGAAGCGAATATCGTGCACTAATGGGTCAATACCCAATACTTCTAAAGAGCCAAGATAAAGCTCTTGAATGTTATCTGGCGATGGTTTTAATGCAACTTGGAACTGGTAGTAATGTTGCAGACGGTTTGGGTTTTCACCGTAGCGGCCATCCGTAGGACGACGTGATGGTTGAACATAAGCAGTTGACATTGGCTCTGGGCCAAGTGCACGCAGACATGTCATTGGGTGCGATGTACCTGCACCTACTTCCATATCGAGTGGCTGAACGATAGTACAGCCGTTTTGTGCCCAGTAATCCTGTAATGCTAGGATCATTCCCTGGAAGGTTTTGATATCGTATTTTTGCATTGGCTTTAGCTGATATTTTAATCTGAAAAATTACGCAACAGTATACCGCGGCAGCAAACAGGTTTTAAGCGATTTGTTGTTTTACTACTAATAAAAAAGAGCCTTTATGGCCCTTTTCTTTTTTCACATTACTTTAGTTTGTACGTTTCCAGATTTTCATTTGCTCTGAACGTTTTGACACAGAGGCCATTTCTATCAGCCTATTATCTATTTCTGCATAACTGGGAAGATTGCACCCTTCGCGTTGTTTATCTGTTTTCTGCGTGCGATCAAAATTAGCTGGATAAAGAATGTCATAATCGGCTGTTGGGTGTTTTTTTCTTGAAAGTTGTGTGCCCCAAACCTGAGCTTTTCCACTGCGCTGCAAATAACGATCTTCAGAGGCACACTTTAACCATTTAGCTTGTTCATGACTTGGGTCTTTTTCTATGGCATTAATGGCGTACTGCATTGCATTTTTTGCGTCTTCTGCACTATTTCCATGTTGCATTATCATGGCTGCTGCAAAATATTCGTCGGCATTTAATGATGGCTTTGAAGCCATTAATTTAATCACCTTTTCACGTCTTATTTTATCACCCGGTACCATCACATTTTGTATATATGTTTTAACTTCATCACGCGGCAAAGTATAAATAGGTTCTCGCGCTTTTTGGTCTTCAGCAAGTAAGGTTAATAATTCAGATGCATTTAAATTTAAGGTAGTAATAAACAAGGCTATCAGCGAGATAAGTGGGTATTTCTTTAACATATTTTTCCCTTTTTTTTGAGTTAGAGAAGTCTACGTTCTTTAAAGTTCATTATAACTATCTTAAATTTAGGCAAAAAAAAGCCTTCCAATTGGAAGGCTTATGACTCTTATTTTTTACTACACATCTAAGTTAACAACTTTAAGTGCGTTTTGCTCAATGAAGTCACGACGAGGTTCAACCTGATCACCCATTAATGTCGAGAACAATTGGTCTGCACCAATTGCATCTTCAATCGTTACTTTCAACATACGACGTACTTCTGGGTCCATAGTTGTTTCCCAAAGTTGATCTGGGTTCATCTCACCAAGACCTTTGTATCGTTGAATGTATAAGCCACGCTTAGATTCTGAGATTAGCCAATCAAGTGCTTCTACAAAGCTAGACACTTGTAAAGTTTTTTCACCACGCTGAATATAGCCTCCTTCCTCAATTAGATTACCAATTTGCTCACCTGTTTTAGCAATTGATAAGTAATCGCGAGAAGTTAAGAACTCATAATTCAGCACGTGCTCACGGTCAACACCGTGTTGGCGAATAACTATATTTGGATAGAAGAGATTGCGCTCTTCGTCTTTCTTCACTTCTGCTGTGAATAAAGTCGCATCCACATCTTTTTCAGTCAGGTATGCTACAACACTTTCTGTCCAAGTACGTACTTTCGCTTCATCCGCTAAATCAGCTTCATTAATTCGTGTAGAGTAAATTAATGAATTAAGTACACTTAACGGATACTTACGTGTTAAACGCGTGATAATCGCTTCAGTTGCTTGGTAGTCTTTTACTAATGCTTCAAGAGCCACATCACTAATACCTGGAGCCTCTTCGTTTACGTGTAATGAAGAACCATCTAATGCAAGTGTTGTTAGGTATTCCGTTAACGCAGGATCATCTTTGATATAACGTTCTTGTTTACCCTTTTTCACTTTATAAAGCGGTGGCTGAGCGATGTATACGTAACCACGCTCTACTATTTCCGGCATTTGACGATAGAAGAAGGTCAATAGTAGCGTACGAATGTGCGAACCATCGACGTCAGCATCGGTCATGATAATAATGCTGTGATAACGCAGTTTTTCTGGGTTATATTCATCACGGCCAATACCACAACCCAATGCTGTGATTAGCGTTGCAACTTCTTGCGAAGATAGCATTTTATCAAAACGCGCTTTTTCTACGTTAAGAATTTTACCTTTCAGCGGTAGAATCGCCTGATTCTTACGGTTACGACCTTGCTTAGCCGAACCGCCCGCTGAGTCACCCTCCACTATATATAGTTCAGAAAGTGCTGGGTCTTTTTCTTGGCAGTCTGCTAATTTACCTGGTAGACCAGCTAAATCCATCGCACCTTTACGACGTGTCATTTCACGCGCTTTACGTGCAGCTTCACGGGCACGTGCTGCATCAATAATCTTAGTAACAACAATCTTTGCATCTTGTGGGTTTTCTAATAAGTATTCACTTAGTTTTTCACCCATTGCTTGCTCAACTGCTGATTTAACTTCGCTTGATACAAGTTTATCTTTGGTCTGAGAAGAGAATTTAGGATCAGGCACTTTAACTGAAATAACAGCTGTTAGACCTTCACGTGCATCATCACCTGAAGCACTGCTTTTCTCTTTCTTGTTAAAGCCTTCTTTATCCATATAGGTATTCAGTGTACGGGTTAGCGCACTTCTAAAACCTGCTAAGTGCGTACCACCATCACGCTGAGGAATATTGTTCGTGAAACAATAAATGCCTTCTTGGAAACCATCATTCCACTGCATTGCAACTTCAACACTAATACCATCTTCTTCACGTGTTGATGTGAAATGGAATACGTTCTGGTTAACCGGTGTTTTATTAGTGTTTAAGAATTCTACGAATGCTTGAATACCACCTTCATACTTAAAGTGGTCTCTTTTCTCATCACGCTCATCTGAAAGAATAATACTCACACCTGAGTTTAGGAATGAAAGTTCACGTAAACGCTTTGCAAGAATATCGTAGTGGAAATTAGTATCGCTAAAGGTTTCAGCACTCGGCCAAAAACGGATTTCGGTACCATTTGTTTCTGAGTCACCAACAACAGCTAGTGGCGCTGCAGGTTCACCCATATTATAGGTTTGCTCGTGAATTTTTCCGCCACGGCGAATCGTCAGCTTAAGCTTCTCTGATAGTGCGTTTACTACTGAAACACCTACACCGTGAAGACCACCAGAAACTTTATAAGAGTTATCATCAAACTTACCACCGGCATGAAGTACCGTCATAATAACTTCTGCGGCTGATACACCCTCTTCTTCGTGGATTTCAGTCGGAATACCACGACCATTATCGCGCACCGATACAGAGCCATCAGAATGGATGGTTACATAAACATCATCACAGTAGCCAGCTAAGGCTTCATCAATTGAGTTGTCTACAACCTCAAACACCATATGATGAAGACCCGTTCCATCATCCGTGTCACCTATGTACATCCCAGGACGCTTTCTAACTGCATCCAGTCCTTTTAGTACTTTAATACTCGACGAATCGTAATTTTCAGACATGGTTTCTTCCAATTAACTTGTTATTAGTTTGCCATGTTTCACGTGGAACACTTTCATATTTTTATTTAGAGGTTCCACCACAGCTGAAATACTGTCGTAATCAATTGCGCTTATAAAGAGCTGAGACGTTGAATGAGATAGAAGCTCACTCACAGCTTGCTTTGTTTCGCTGCTCAATTCCGACGGTAAATCATCAATTAAAAAAAGTGATTGTTTATCTGTTTCGCTTTCAATCAGGCTATTTTGACAAATTTTTAGCGCATACATTAAAAGCTTAAGTTGGCCACGCGATAAATAATTTTCGACAGCTATGCCATCAATTACAAAATTGATATCCGCCTTATGTGGCCCTTTACTGGTATGACCCAGTTTAGCGTCTCTTTCAAAGTTATTTCTCAGTTGTTCTGCTAAATCTTCTTCAGCCTTCCAACCAGGAGAAAAATCAAAAGTAAGACTTTTAAATAATTCAATCTGACTAGCTATCTTATCAAAAAACAGACTTGATAACCTAGTTATATATGAGGTTCTTAATGCATTTATCTTAGTTGCGATTGTTACAAATTCTTTATCCCAAAATTGAATTTGTTGCTCAAAGCCCTGCGGTTTTTGCTTCAACAATGCATTTCTTTGTTTTAATAGTTTATTAAAACGGTACCAATGGTAATAAAACTCTTGTTCCACGTGGAACAATCCTAAATCTAAAAAGCGTCTGCGTTCTTTGGGACCGCCAAAAAATAATTCGAAGCTTTCAGGTGTAATCACTTGAACCGGTAAGACTTCAGCAAGCTGAGCCATACGCTCACAGCGTTTTCCATGCACTTTGGCCAAGGTATCACCAGAGCGTTCTTTTTGCAGTCCAACAGGGATTTGTAAGCTGTTAAATTGCTTTTTGCCATGTAACACCATGGCATTCTTTTGATGTTGAATTACAGCTTTAAATTTAGATGTGCGAAATGACTTGCCATGAGAGAGAAAATAAATAGCTTCTAATAAACTACTCTTTCCACTGCCATTTTCACCAACAATAACATTGATTTCAGGTGAAGGGTCAAAGCTTAGCGCTTCAATATTACGAAAATTGGAAATATTAAAGTTAACTAAGCTCATTGATTAATCTTATAAAATCCAATTCTATAAACGCATTGGCATAACAACGTACATAGCGCCTTCGTCGCCTTGCCCCTCAATTAATGCACTGCTGTTTGAATCGAGTAAGGTAAATAAAACGTCATCCGTTTTAATTGTGTTTAACACATCAAGCAAATACGACACGTTAAAGCCTATTTCAAGATCAGGACCTTGATACATTACTTCAACAGTTTCTTCGGCTTGTTCTTGCTCTGGGTTATTTGCAGAAATAGTTAATTCACCTGAAGTAAGATTTAATCTCACACCACGGAATTTTTCATTTGATAAAATAGATACACGGGCAAATGCACTGCGTAACCATTCACGATTGGCAATAATCTGCTTATCACCACCTCGAGGTAATACACGACGATAATCAGGAAAGCGACCATCGACTAATTTAGACGTAAAGATAAATGCCTGATCGAGAATACGAACATGGTTAGCACCGAGTTGAATTTCAACACTTTCATCATCCACAATTAAAAGGCGCATAATCTCTTGCACACCTTTGCGGGGAATAATCACCTGACGTTGTGTGTTTAGCGATGCGCCAAGTGGCTTTTGAGCCAGCGCCAAACGGTGACCATCGGTCGCAACTGTTTTGACAACATCATTTTCTATTTCCAGCGACATACCGTTTAAATAATATCTAACATCTTGATTTGCCATGGAAAAACTTGTGCTTTCAAGTAATTTCCTAAGCTCTAATCGAGTTAGATTTAAGGTAACTTCACTGTCCCAGTTTTCTAAATTTGGAAAATCTTCAGCGGCTAGCGTCGCCAAAGAGAAACGGCTTTTACCTGATGTAAGTAGCACTTGTGCATCTTGAACAGTTAATGTGATATCAGAACTATCTGGCAAGCTCTTACAAATATCCAATAACTTTTTAGCTGGTAACGTTAGTTTGCAATTAGCTACAGGCTCGGCAAGCACAACGCTTGCAACTAATTCAATTTCCATATCTGTACCAGTGAAGTAAAGAACCCCTTCTTTTACTTCTAACAATACATTAGAAAGAATAGGTAACGTATGTTTGCGTTCAATCGCCCCTGAAACCTGCATTAAAGGTTGTAAAAATTGCTCGCGCGAAATTGTAATTTTCATGCTGTACTCGTCCTAAGATGACAAAGTTCTAATCAAGTTTTGATAATCTTCTTTTACTTCGTGCGATTCTTCACGAAGTGACTTCACTTTTCTACAGGCATGTAGCACTGTTGTATGATCTCGACCACCAAACGCATCGCCAATTTCAGGCAGACTGTGATTGGTCAATTCTTTTGATAACGCCATTGCTACTTGGCGTGGTCTTGCTACAGAACGACTACGTCGTTTTGATAATAAATCAGAAACACGAATTCGGTAGTACTCTGCAACCGTTCGTTGAATATTATCTATGGTAACCAGTTTATCTTGTAAAGCTAATAAATCACGTAGCGCTTCTTTTACAAAGTCGATTGTAATTGGTCTACCCGTAAAGTTTGCATTAGCAATAACACGGTTTAATGCACCTTCTAATTCACGCACATTAGATCGTAATCGCTTCGCAATAAAAAACGCGACTTCTTCTGGCAGTTTAATTTGGCTCTGCTGCGCTTTTTTCATCAAGATGGCAACGCGCGTTTCAAGTTCTGGCGGCTCAATTGCAATTGTTAAACCCCAGCCAAAACGAGACTTAAGACGGTCTTCTACCCCTTCAATTTCCTTCGGATAACGATCAGAGGTTAAAATGATTTGCTGGTTACCTTCTAATAATGCATTAAAGGTATGGAAAAACTCTTCTTGTGATCGTTCTTTATTAGCAAAAAACTGAATATCATCGATAAGTAGTGCATCAACACTGCGGTAATAACGTTTAAATTCTTCAATGGCATTGTTTTGCAGTGCTTTTACCATATCTTGCACAAATCGCTCGGAATGCATATAAACAATTTTGGCATTTTCTTTTTTGGCGAGAATGCCATTACCCACAGCGTGCAATAAGTGCGTTTTACCTAAACCTGTACCACCGTAAATAAATACCGGGTTAAATGCTGAACCAGGGTTATCTGCAACTTGAGTAGCTGCAGCCTTTGCTAACTGGTTTGATTTACCCTCAACAAAACTATCAAAAGTATAGTTTTCTTTAATGTTGGATTTCGGCATGTTTTTAGGCGCAGGTTCAACGGGTGTTTTGTTTTCCTTTTTAACAGGCGCTTCTACGACCGCTTTTTCTTGCGTGGCCGCTTGAGGTGCAGCTGGTTTACTTATATTAACTGTACTGCCTACTTCAAAACGTAACTCAGGCGCTTCATCGCCACAAATTTCAATGAGTAGTTCATTAATACGGTTTAAGTATTTTTCGCGAACCCAATCCAGTACAAAACGGTTTGGTGCATATATTGTAAGGGTATCATCAGTGCTTTCTGCCTGTAGCGGACGCACCCACATACTAAATTGTTGTGATGGCAGTTCATCTTGTAAAACGTAAAGACAGCTTTGCCAAACCGACAAATACACGGCAACCCCCAATAATATTCCCGCTCATCATAACTGAGCAGAAAACAAGCATAAAATCCAAGTTAAGACTGCCATTATGAAGCTAGTTTATCCACAACATCAATATTGATTTTTCTATTTTTTATGATCTGACGCATAAAAACATATAAGTTGTTATTTTTACTAAGATTAATTATTAAAAATAATGTGGATAAATTCCCAATTTAAAAACAGATCTAAAAGATTAAAGATGATCTAAGAAAGTTTTCCAAAGAAAAGTCGCAATTTTTACACTATCATTGTGGAAAACTTTATTTTAAAATTGATCCCCGCTGGATCATATAAGAAAGCAAAAGCGATCACTCCATTTTAACTGTTATATGTAATTAACTTGTTAAGATTAGATTAGCTTTTATCCGCCGCCTATAATTAATACTGTTATTGAGTGTTTTTTATTGACTTTGCGTATGCTTCTCTATAACATCTCGCGCTCGCAATGGCACCTGTGCCAGGATCGCGACCTGCATAGGATGTTTTAATTTTTAACCGATCGGATGGAATATAGTTATGAAAAGAACTTTTCAACCTAGCGTTCTTAAGCGTAAGCGTACACACGGTTTCCGTGCTCGCATGGCGACTAAAAATGGTCGTAAAGTTTTAGCACGTCGTCGTGCTAAGGGCCGTAAGGTTCTTTCTGCTTAATATAGTGGAAGACTTTCGCTTTGGTAGGGAGTTACGTCTGTTAACTCCCTCACACTACTCCCGCATCTTCAATGAGCCTGCACGCGCAGCAAATCAACACTTCACTCTTCTAGCAAAACGAAATGATTTAGACCACCCTCGTCTTGGTTTAACAATTGCTAAAAAACGCGTTAAAAAAGCGGTACAACGTAATCGCATTAAACGCCTTGCTCGTGAAAACTTTCGTCTTAACCGTCATAAACTCGATAATATCGATATTGTTTTAATGGTTAAAAATGGCGTTGATGAATTGTCAAATGAAGAGTTACACAAACAATTAACGAAACTGTGGCGTAAAATCAACGAGCGCTCTCAGCCAGGCTATAAGCCAAAACCGCGTCCGAATAACTGGCAAAAGAATAAAAACGCAAAAAAAGCGTCTAACTAAAGCGAATTAGCCGGCAGTTGCATAGCAAATGCAGGCAAATTTAGGTAAAGTTAGCTCACCTTTTAATCAGGCACTTTTTCATTAAATGCACTTTTTATTTGCTCTGCCAAGTAATCTGATGATCTTTATTATTAAAGCTTATCAAAAGTTACTCAGTCCTTTACTTGGGCAAAACTGTCGCTTTAATCCGACATGTTCAAGTTATGCGATAGACGCAATAAAAATACACGGATTTGTAAAAGGGAGTTGGTTCGCAGCGAATCGCATTATAAAATGTCACCCTTTGCATCCAGGTGGGGATGATCCCGTGCCTGATAAACAAAATTCAATTAAACAACACCACGAGAAATAAGAGCTGTTATGGAATCACAACGCACGTTTTTATTTATCGGTTTTCTTTTGGTAAGTTTTCTTTTATTCCAACAATGGAATATTGATAACAACCCACAGGTAAATACCGAGACAAGTGCTACAACACAAGCATCTACTAACCAGTCAACAGGTAATGACTTTGTTCCTCAGTCATCCACTGGCGACTTACCAGTAGCGACTGCTGCTACTTCACGTCAAATTATTGATGTAACCACAGATGTTTTTTCTGTAAAACTAGACACCTTAGGCGGCGATATTATCGAAACTAAGCTGTTAAAGTTTAAAGAGAAGATCGACAACGATTCACCATTTATGTTGCTTGGCGTATTAGACGGCAACCAATATTTCTCACAAAGTGGCTTAATTGGTTTACACGGTCCAGATGCATCAGCAGAAGGTCGTCCAACATACCAAGCAGCACAAACAAGTTACCAGTTAACTGGTGATGAGTTACGTGTTCCACTTACTTTCGAAAAAGATGGCGTAAGCTTTACTAAAACGTACATTTTTAAAGCCGGTCGTTACGATGTTGATGTTGAATATCAAATCGCTAACAACACAGCTGAAACCAAACAAGTTCAATTGTTCACGCAAATTAAGCGTTCGATCACCGAAAAAGGTGGCATGATTGACCAAACGTATTTAGGTACAGCATATGGTACATCTGAAGAACCGTATGAAAAATACAGCTTTGATGACATTAAAGAGCGTGACTTAAATATTAATACAACGGCTGGTTACATCAGCTTTATTCAGCACTACTTTGTAAGTGCATGGGTACCTAAGCAAGATCAGCAAAACAATATTTACACTAAAGCACGCAACGATAATTCCGTTATTATCGGCTTAAAAGGTCCGCTAGAAAATGTTGCAGCAAACAGCGCACAAACAATCTCATCGACTTACTACATGGGTCCTAAAGATTCAGCTGCGCTTGAAGCATTACAAACAGACTTAGACCTAACAGTAGACTACGGTTGGTTATGGTTTATCTCACAGCCTCTTCACTCATTACTAATGTGGTTATACGGCTTAATTGGCAGCCTAGGTTTAGCAATCATCGCGATTACTGTTATTGTTAAAATGGTGCTTTACCCGCTAACCAAAGCGCAGTACACCTCAATGGCTAAAATGCGTAACCTGCAGCCAAAAATTATGGCGCTGAAAGATCGCTACGGCGATGACCGTCAGAAGATGGGTCAAGCGATGATGGAAATGTACCGCAAGGAAAAAGTTAACCCTATGGGCGGCTGTTTCCCACTATTGCTACAAATGCCAATCTTCCTAGGCTTATTCTATGTGTTCATGGAATCGGTAGAAATTCGTCATACTGAATTCTTATACCTAAATGACTTAGCGGCGATGGACCCATACTTCATTTTACCAATTCTATTTGGTGCAAGTATGTTCCTAATGCAAAAGCTACAGCCAATGACAGTTACAGATCCAATGCAGCAAAAGATGATGACTTGGATGCCGGTAATGTTCTCAGTATTCTTTATCTGGTTCCCATCAGGTCTTGTAATGTACTGGTTAATATCTAACTTAATTTCAATTGCTCAGATGCTATACATCTACAAAGGCATGGAAAAGAAAGGTATCTCGGTTAAATCGTAAACCGAACTAAATAAATGAAAGGCGGCACAGTGTGTCGCCTTTTTTATGCACGCCAGTTACAATATAAGTAACTAAAGCTATCAACTCATCTCTATGTTTAATCAAGATACCATCGTTGCACAAGCAACAGCGCCAGGCAAAGGCGGCGTTGGCATTATTCGTATTTCAGGCAAACTGTCACAACAGGTTGCTGAAAAAATCTTAGGCAAATGCCCAAAACCACGTTATGCCGACTACCTATCGTTTAATACCTTACAGGGCGAACAACTCGACCAAGGTATAGCTCTTTACTTCAAAGGCCCTAACTCCTTCACTGGTGAAGACGTACTTGAACTACAAGGACATGGTGGTCCAGTTATTATTGATATGCTACTGCGCGAAATTACGCAAATCGAAGGCGTACGTTTAGCAAAACCCGGAGAGTTTAGTGAGCGCGCGTTCTTAAACGACAAAATGGACTTAACGCAAGCCGAGGCGATTGCAGATTTAATTAATGCCAACTCAGAGCAGGCTGCAAAAAGCGCGTTGCACTCGCTGCAAGGTCAATTTTCTAAGCATATCGACACGCTGGTGGAACAAGTTATTCACCTGCGCATGTATGTTGAAGCTGCCATTGATTTCCCCGATGAAGAAATCGACTTTTTATCAGACGGTAAAGTAGCAAACGATCTCAATGCGATTATTGAACAACTTGATAACGTAACCGCACAAGCCAAACAAGGCGCGATTATGCGCGAAGGTATGCGCGTAGTAATTGCTGGTCGCCCTAATGCGGGTAAATCGAGTTTGCTTAATGCCCTTGCTGGTCGTGAAGCAGCCATTGTTACTGATATTGCCGGTACCACCCGTGACGTACTACGTGAGCACATTGATATTGATGGTATGC
The DNA here is from genome assembly GCF_000788395.1 of Pseudoalteromonas piratica. Taxonomy (NCBI): domain Bacteria; kingdom Pseudomonadati; phylum Pseudomonadota; class Gammaproteobacteria; order Alteromonadales; family Pseudoalteromonadaceae; genus Pseudoalteromonas; species Pseudoalteromonas piratica. The sequence continues at coordinate 717,451 of NZ_CP009888.1, read as the reverse complement.
CGCTGCATATTATCGACACCGCAGGTCTGCGTGAAAGTCCAGATGTAGTAGAGCAAATTGGTATTGAACGCGCATGGCAAGAAATAAATCAAGCTGATCGTGTATTGTTTATGGTTGATAGCACCGAAACAAGTGAGACCGATCCAGCAAAAATTTGGCCTGAATTTGCTGAGAAACTACCACAAGGCATGGGCATAAGTGTGATCCGCAATAAAGCCGATTTGTCTGGCGAAGCAATTCGCATCGATGATTCTGCACAAACACCAGTACTAAGCGTAAGCGCTAACAGTGGCGAAGGCGTTGAACTGGTTAAATCACATCTTAAACAAATTATGGGTTTCCAAGGTGCGACTGAAGGCAGCTTTATGGCGCGTCGCCGTCACCTTGATGCACTTGAAAGCGCAGCGTATCACCTTGCAACGGGTAAAGATCAGTTAGAAATGCACATCGCTGGTGAGATCCTTGCTGAAGAATTACGCTTAACGCAGCAATTCTTAAATGAGATTACGGGTGAGTTCACCTCAGATGACTTGCTTGGCAAAATCTTCAGCTCATTCTGTATTGGTAAGTAATCAATTAAGTTTTAGAATTAAGATTTTAGATGCTGATATTTTCTCAGCATCTATTCTGCCAAAAGTAATAAAAACCATGCTTGATATTCAATTAAACAGCTTTGTTCGCCGTATTGAGAAAGCTAACGAATTAAAAGCACAAATCAAATCATCTGGTGCCAAGTTAAGTCGTAAAGGCCGCTCACGACACTGGCGGATACAAGGCACTTGGCCGCAATTTCAAAGCATTATTGATCAAATACAATTAACCGAAGAACCCAGCTGGCAATGGGTGATTGAAACACTTAAAAGTCATCAACCTAAACCACACATTGAAGATTTAGTTGAAATCGTCAAAACTAACCCGAATATCACTCAGCAGCAGCTGATCAGCCAAACTGATTGCACGCTGGTGGAAGCAAGAAAAGCTTTTGATGTGGTGGAATGGGAAGAGTGATCACTCTTAACTCTGCCTCAATGCAAATATCTTACGCCATCCATGGCGCACTCGTTCATTCTTTTTAAACGGCCAAAAAGAACGAACCAAGAAAAAGCCGCCCCAAACATCAAACTAATCTTCAAACGTTATTTAAATATGAACATAAACGCCATGAAGCGGCATCCATGCCTAAGCATGGCTTACTCGACCCGCTACGCTCCCTGTCTCGCATTATTCATTTAAATCCCATTTTCAGGTTTGATATAAGTGGAGAAGCAAGCTTCTAAATAGCTGAGTTAAACTTCACTAAAGTGCCATTGTTCCTCAGGATTTGCCAAAAAGTACTGAGTTCCAAATGGTGTTTTTATATATTGGAATGTATAAGTCGCAAGTAGGTTAGTTTCAAAGAAAAGCTCACTTGAAACATTAAACTCATGCTCTATGTTTGGCTCATGTAATATCTTAAACGTAACATAATAATTTCTACCCCTTCTGTCCGACTCAACTAGCTTCGCATTAACATTATATTTATGACGATCAGAAATATAGTTACTTTGAATAGATGGCAAACCTTTTGACAAGGCGTCATAGAACATGAGTGATAATAGTATTGTGAATAAAGGCAGCACAAAAACGATAAATGAATAGAATTTTTTATCGTTAGCTACCCATTTTTGAGTTTCAGCTATTTTAATTCTCCCCTTTACAATCACTAATACCGAAGTAAGAAGAAAAAGAACATAAAAAAAGTAAGCACTAGTTTTGGAAACATTTACTGTTTCATTACTTGGCACAAAATGACTGCTGTTACCAATCAACCCAAAAAATAAAACTAAAAAGAATACTAACAGATAGAGTAAGCCTAAAATTTTCACAGAAGCCTAAAAAGTAAAATATGTAACCGATAAGCCATTTTAAACACATAGCCTAATCTATTGCTAAATATAATATTTTAACTGATAGGAAGAGCAGTCTGTTTATAACTTACTTCTCTTCCGCTTTAATCAAACCCGAACAACGAGTTTGAATTGATAATACGAGACAGGAAGCGTAGCGAGTCGAGTAAGCCATGCTGAGATAGGGATATCGATTCATGGCGTTTATCATAAAATTCAAATTTGTTGTGAGGATCAGTTTGATTTCGCGGTCGCCTTTCTTTTGGTTACTTTATCTTTGGCGAAGCAAAGAAAAGTAATATTAAGCCCATGGATGGCTTTATCACAATACAGGGAAATAAGTTAAAAACCGAAAATATATAATTACGATCAGCCCTAAAATCCCTTCTTGCAACAACCCAACATTATGCAATAAAAAGCCCACCCCTATAAATTCCTTACCTGAAAACTACCCTGTCCGAGCTTTTTTAATAGCATTGCCAGGCGATCTAAACGCCATGATCTAAGCTCATCTACCCTCGCTTGGCGAATTGTGTAGCCCTTTCCGGTTTGCGTATTAATGGCAAATAAGTGATACTTATTGGGCTCTAAGTTCGATTCTTGGGCAATAAAGTCTGTCATAGAGCCTGTTTCTACAAGTCTTACAAACTCACCTTCTTTGATCCGATAAAAATCAATCATTACAAAACACCTAAATAATCAATACATATTGTCATTTTGTCATAATACGATCTAAAAAGCAGATCTGATCTTGGCTCGCTAAGTGAAAAGATCGCCTATTTTTAGAATATTTGGATCTTAAAAACTCGTTATTAGATCTAAGAAAAAAGCCGATCACATTACCTATTGAATAGATCTATCCACAAGCTTAATAAACGGCTTCGACTTAGCCACAAAACCCCGCTTAACATTTACTATGAAACACATTAATAAATAGCTTAACAACCTGTTGTACACAGTTAGATCGCAAATATATTAAATTTTAAAACAATTTAAAAACCATAAATAACAACAAGTTAAATAAATAACGATGAATAAACAATCGTTTTGCTACTATCCACTGTGAATAAGATCTTTTAACTATGTGGTTTATACCTTAAGATCGACAAAAATACCTGATCAACTGATTATGAAAAACATAAGTATTATCGTTGGTAGCCAAATGGGATCGGCTGAATATGTTGCCGAACAACTACAAGACACTTTAGTTGAGAACAACTTCATCGTTACAGTGCATGAGCAACCAGTACTAGCCGATATTGCTGATACGGTTTGGCTTATTTGTACCTCGACCCATGGTGCAGGCGAGTTACCTGATAACATTCAAGCTTTTGCAGCAGATCTTAGCCAAGGTAATACGCTATCTAACATTCATTATGCGGTGATTGGTTTAGGTGATTCTAGCTATGATCAATTCAATCAAGCAGCTAAACAAGTAGATCAATTGCTTTTGGATAAAGGTGCGCATCAGCTATTAGATCGTCTTGAAATCGATGCTCAATCAGAAGACTTGCCTGAAGATATTGCGTTAGCGTGGTTGCCGCAGTTTATTGCTACATTAGGTTAATTAACTACCGATATTGATCATATAAAAAGGTTATTCACAATTTAAGAGATTTTTAGATCGTAATGTGGATAACCCTTGATCTAACCTTGTATTTATAGATGATTATGCATGGGATAGAATTTTCACTTGATCTGATTGTTGATAACTAGGCTAGTTGATCAAGGCTTTTAAAGTAGTTGATCCGATCATATCAACATCTATTGATCTGCTCTAACTTGCTGATTTAAATATTGTATTAATACTTATCAACAAAAATAGGCGATCTATATAATAGAAATAACAAGATCTTTCTAAAGATCATTTAATTTATATTAGATCAACTCTTTAGATCGTGTTCATTATTTAATCGTTTCACTTCTTAGAATTTCTAGGTAGAATACGCATCCTTTCAAAATCTAACTCGGATATTACGCAGGATCCTTTACATGCTATTTCATGAACAATTTGACGTTATTGTTGTTGGTGGTGGACATGCTGGTACAGAAGCAGCACTCGCTTCTTCTCGCATGGGAATGAAAACATTACTGTTGACTCATAATATTGATACTTTAGGTCAAATGTCATGTAACCCTGCGATCGGTGGGATCGGGAAAGGCCACTTGGTAAAAGAAATCGACGCTTTAGGTGGTGCTATGGCACAGGCGATCGATAAAGGTGGCATTCAATTTAGAACACTGAATTCTTCTAAAGGCCCAGCGGTACGTGCTACTCGTGCTCAAGCAGATAGAAAGCTTTACAAAGAAGCAATTCAGCAAACATTGCAAAACCAAGAAAACTTAACGATTTTCCAACAGTCATGTGATGATCTGATTGTTGAAGGTGACACAGTAAAAGGTGTTGTAACCCAGATGGGCTTAAAGTTTGAAGCACCATCAGTGGTATTAACGGTAGGTACTTTCTTAGGTGGCCAAATCCATATTGGTATGGAAAACTTCAGTGGTGGTCGTGCTGGTGATCCACCGTCAATTGCCTTAGCAAAACGTTTGCGTGAACTGCCATTTCGTGTTGATCGCCTTAAAACAGGCACACCACCACGTATTGATGCGCGTACCGTTGATTTTTCAGTAATGCAGGCGCAACCGGGCGATACACCAACACCGGTATTCTCGTTTATGGGTAAACAAGAAGATCACCCAACGCAGATCCCGTGCTATATCACATATACCAATGAACAAACCCATGATGTTATTCGTGAAAATTTACATCGCTCGCCTATGTATGCGGGTGTAATTGAAGGTATTGGTCCGCGTTACTGCCCTTCTATCGAAGATAAGATCATGCGTTTTGCTGACAAAGACAAACATCAGATCTTTGTTGAGCCTGAAGGCCTAACAACACATGAACTTTATCCTAATGGTATTTCGACAAGCTTGCCATTTGATGTGCAAATGCAGATCGTAAGATCGATTAAAGGATTTGAAAACGCTCATATTTGTCGACCTGGCTACGCTATTGAATATGACTTCTTTGATCCACGTGATCTAAAACAGTCACTAGAAACTAAATTTATCAATGGTTTATTCTTCGCTGGCCAGATAAATGGCACTACAGGTTATGAAGAAGCGGGTGCGCAAGGCTTAATTGCTGGTATGAATGCAGCGCTTCAAGTTCAAGGTAAAGATGCATGGACACCACGCCGTGATGAAGCATATACCGGTGTATTGATTGATGACTTAGCAACACTTGGTACAAAAGAACCGTACCGCATGTTCACAAGTCGTGCTGAATATCGTTTATTACTGCGTGAAGACAATGCCGATCTGCGCTTAACAGCAAAAGGGCGTGAACTGGGCTTAGTTGATGATGCCCGTTGGCAAGCATTCAATGAAAAAATTGAAGTAATGGAACTTGAATCTCAGCGTTTAAAAGATACCTGGATCCATAAAGATCACCCTGCTCTTGAAAACGTTAATGCATTGTTGAAAATGCCATTAACACGTGAAGCAAGTCTTGCTGATTTAGTAAAACGTCCAGAAGTAAATTATAACGATCTTACAGCGATTGATGGTTTGGCCCCTGAAACGAATAATCATCAAGCGCATGAGCAAGTTGAAATTCAAATTAAGTACGCAGGTTATATCGCTCGTCAGCAAGACGAAATTGATAAGCAACTACGTCATGAAAACACCTTGCTGCCAAAAGACTTTGATTACAGCAAGGTCTCCGGCTTATCTAACGAAGTTGTTGCTAAGCTAACAGATGTGAGACCTTCAACAATTGGTCAAGCATCGCGAATTTCAGGTATAACACCTGCTGCAATTTCGCTATTATTAGTGTACTTAAAAAAACAAGGTTTATTACGCAAATCAGCTTAGTGCTGATTTGCTGCTTTCTAGGTTCATTACGTGATTCGCAATAAATTAGACGCCTTATTGGCAAAAACATCCATTACCCTTTCTGAAACGCAAAAACAGCAACTTGTTAGTTATGTTGAAATGCTTGATAAGTGGAATAAAGCATATAACTTAACATCGGTGCGCGATCCGCAAGAAATGGTGGTAAAGCACATTCTTGATTCATTAGTTGTGGCCCCGCATTTAGACGGTAATAATTACATTGATGTAGGTACTGGCCCTGGTTTACCGGGTGTGGTGCTTGCGATTGCCCACCCAGATAAACAATTTGTGTTATTGGATAGCCTCGGTAAACGTATCCGATTTTTAAACCAAGTTAAGCTTAATTTAAAACTTAAAAACATTACCCCTGTTCAGTCTCGCGTTGAAGAATATCAACCAGAACAACCATTTGACGGTGTTTTAAGTCGTGCCTTTGCATCTTTGCAAGATATGGTAGACTGGTGTCAGCACTTAGTGGATCACTCTGGTCGTTTTATTGCGCTAAAAGGCCAATTTCCGGAACAAGAAATTGACCAATTACCGGCCTCGATTGAATACCAAGATAAAGTTGTATTAACAGTGCCTGAGCTGGATGCCGAGAGGCATTTAATAATTCTAAAAAAGAACTAATTTGTTAGGGGACACCGTGGCTAGAATCATTGCAATTGCAAACCAAAAAGGTGGGGTTGGCAAAACCACCACTGCGGTAAACTTGGCAGCGTCTATGGCTGCAACCAAGCGTAAAGTGCTGTTAATCGATCTAGATCCGCAAGGCAATGCCACTATGGGCAGTGGCATTGATAAATACGATGAAATTTGTACCACTTACGACTTATTGGTTGAAGAAACGCCTTTTGAGCAAGTGGTCATCACTGAAACTTCCGGTGAATATCATTTAATTGCAGCCAATGGTGATGTGACCGCCGCTGAAGTGAAACTAATGGAAATGTATGCGCGTGAAATTCGCTTGCGCAATGCATTAGAAAAAGTAGCCGATCAATACGAATTTATTTTTATTGATTGCCCGCCTTCACTTAATATGTTGACTGTTAATGCCATGGCTGCAGCTGATTCTGTATTGGTACCTATGCAATGTGAATACTTTGCATTAGAGGGTTTAACAGCCTTAATGGATACCATTACGCAGCTTGGAAAACTTGTTAATCCAAAATTAGAAATTGAAGGCATCTTACGAACCATGTACGATCCGCGTAATCGTCTGGCAAATGACGTGTCTGACCAATTAAAACAACATTTTGGCGAAAAAGTATACCGCACTGTAATTCCTCGTAATGTACGCTTAGCTGAAGCGCCAAGTTTTGGTGCACCGGCAATGTACTACGATCGCGCTTCTACTGGTGCAAAAGCCTATTTAGCTTTGGCTGGTGAAATGTTGCGACGCAAAGAGAAAAAAAGTCAGGCCGTTGCTTAATTTTTGAGGAAAATGAATGTCTCCTAAAAAACGTGGTTTAGGGCGTGGCTTGGATGCCCTGTTAACATCTGCAAAACCTAAAACGCAAGATGTTGAAGTGCAATCTAATGTTCAGCATGACGGTGTAAATGAAACAAATGTTGTTACATCATCAAGTGAACTACAAAAGTTACCTATTGAGTTTTTACACCCAGGTAAATATCAGCCGCGTAAAGACATGTCTGAAGAGGCACTTGAAGAGCTTGCCTCATCAATTCGTGCACAAGGGGTTATTCAACCTATTGTTGTACGTCCTATTGCACAAGATAACTATGAAATTATTGCCGGTGAACGTCGTTGGCGAGCTGCTCAAATTGCAAAGCTTGATGTTGTCCCGTGTTTAATAAAAGAAGTGCCTGATGAAGCGGCCGTTGCGATTGCATTAATTGAAAATATTCAACGTGAAGATTTAAATGCAATGGAAGAAGCGGTTGCACTTGAACGTTTATTGAGCGAATTTGAGCTTACACATCAGCAGGTTGCTGATGCGGTAGGTAAATCACGCACAACAGTAACGAATTTATTACGTTTAAATAATCTCAATGATGATGTGAAACGTTTGCTTGAACATGGCGATATTGAAATGGGTCATGCCCGCTGTTTACTAGCGCTTGATGGTGAAGATCAATCTGCTACAGCGCGTATTGTTGTTGCAAAAGCCCTCACCGTTCGAGAAACAGAAAAGCTAGTACGTTCAGTGCTTGAACCAAAGCCAGAAGCACAACCTAAAGAGAAAGATCCAGATGTTGTTCAGCTTGAACAACAACTTGCGCAAAATCTAGGTGCCAAAGTGGAAATTAGTTATAACCAAAAAGGAAAAGGTAAACTGGTTATCTCATATACCTCTTTAGATGAGCTTGATGGCATTTTAGAGAAAATTAATTAACGATTGGTTAATTTTCGGTATACATTTCATTAATATTATCTAATAGTCTAAAAATACCTTAAATTTTGCATAAAAATCACGGTTTAAAGCCTGTTTATGCACCTTCCAAAAGCCTATAAATAAACGGCTTTCAAGTTGCAAATCTGGCAAAAATAAGTATAATTTTGCCAGTTTTTTGTACCCTGTTCTATTGTGCATCGTCAAGGTTGATTATTTTTGTGGCAAATTCTTTAGCAAAACCTTTACGTAGCCAGGCACTGAAGTTTATTTATTTACAGGGCGTGGTAGCACTTGCAAGTGCGTTAGTTGTTTGGCTTGGTTGGGGAGTGTTAGCGGGCAAATCTGCGTTAATGGGCGGAGTTGTGGCGTTGCTTCCCAATTTAGTATTTACCCTCTATGCTTTTCGTTTTGCTGGGGCCAGACAAGTACAGCAAGTTTACTCCTCGATTAAACGAGGAGCAGGATTAAAGTATTTATTAACCATTGTGCTGTTTGCATTGGTACTTAAGTCTTCTGCGGTAATATTATTACCGTTTTTTTCGGCTTATGTACTGGTGATGATAGTAAGTTGGTTTGCACCGATTTTTTTTCATTAACTTTTGGGATAAAACATGGCTGAAGAAGTAACTCTATCGAGTCACATTCAGCACCACTTAACAAATGCTAAGATGTGTTCGACCGATGCTGGTCTTGCCTTCAATAAAGCATGTGCTGACAGTGGTTTCTGGACGTGGCATATCGATACCCTTGCTTGGTCTATCGGATTAGGGATCTTATTTTTATGGATCTTCCGAAGTGCAGCAAACAAAGCAACTACCGGTGTACCGGGTAAATTTCAATGTTTCATTGAAATGATTGTTGAGTTTGTTGGTGACAACGTACGTGATACTTACCATGGTAAGAGCGCGTTAATTGCACCACTTGCATTGACTATTTTCGTTTGGGTTTTCTTAATGAACCTAATGGACTTGATACCTGTTGACTTCTTACCTGCGTTTGCTGGCTTTGTTGGCGAAACGGCATTTGGTATGGATTCACACGATGTCTACATGAAGATAGTACCAACCACAGATATTAATATGACTGCTGCATTAGCATTAGGCGTATTCTTCCTGATGATTGGCTACTCAATTAAAATTAAAGGCATCAAAGGTTTCATCGCTGAACTTACGCTTCACCCTTTCAGCACTAAGAACAAGATCGGTATGTTGTTCTTAATCCCGTGTAACCTTTTATTAGAAACAATCGCGCTAATTGCTAAGCCGTTTTCACTAGCACTGCGTTTGTTCGGTAACCTGTATGCAGGTGAGCTTATCTTCATCCTAATCGGTGCAGTTGGCTTAATGCAGTTACCTTTACACTTTATTTGGGCAGTTTTCCATATCTTAGTAATCGTACTTCAAGCATTCGTATTTATGATGCTGACGATTGTTTACCTAAGTATGGCAAGCTCTGATAACCACTAATTTATACACTTTTTTAATTTAACTTTTAATTTACATTTTGGAGATAAAAATGGAACTAATGATTGGTCTTAAGTACATCGCTGTTGCTCTACTTATCGGTTTCGGTGCTATCGGTACTGCTATCGGCTTCGGTAACATGGGTGGTAAATTCCTAGAAGCATGTGCTCGTCAGCCTGAACTAGCGCCTTCACTACAAGTTAAAATGTTCATCCTAGCTGGTCTTATCGATGCGGTAGCAATGATCGGTGTAGGTATCGCAATGGTATTGTTGTTCGTACTTTAATTTTATTAATCGTTGAACAGCAAACTATTTAAGGAGGAGCGGTCGTGAACTTAACTGCCACTCTAATTGGTGAATTAATTGCGTTTACGGTTTTCGTACTTTTCTGTATGAAGTATGTATGGCCACCGCTAAACGGCGCAATTGAAGCTCGCCAGAAAAAAATTGAAGAAGGTTTAGCTGCTACAGACAGAGCTGAAAAAGACTTAGAGCTTGCTCAGCAGAAAGCAGCTGACCAGCTTAAAGAAGCGAAAGCGCAAGCAGCTGACATTATTGAACAAGCTAAAAAGCGTGCGACACAAATCGTTGATGACGAGACAGCTCGTGGTCAAGAGGAGCGTCAAGCTATCATTGCTCAAGGTCACTCAGAAGTAGAAGCTGAGCGTAACCGTGCTAAAGAAGAACTACGTAAACAAGTTGCTACTCTAGCAGTTGTTGGCGCAGAGAAAATTTTAGAGCGCGAGATCAATGAAGCGGCACATAGCGACATCGTTGAAAAACTTGTTGCGCAGCTTTAATAGGAGGGTATGAGCATGTCTGAATTGACTACCATCGCTCGCCCATACGCGAAAGCGGCTTTTGACCTAGCGGTTGAAAAAGGTGCTGTGGAAAGTTGGAATGAAATGTTGTTCTTCGCTGGCGCATTAGCTAGCGATGAACAAGTTAAAGCCCTACTTTCAGGCATCCCATCTGCAAAAGAGCAAGCTGATATGATTATCAAACTTGGTGCTGAGCAGATCAACGAACAGGGTCAGAATCTTATCAAGCTAATGGCCGAAAATGAGCGTTTAGCCGCTATTCCTGCTGTTGCTACGTTATATGCTGAGTATAAATCAGACTATGACAAAGAAATCGACGTTGACGTGATTTCTGCAACTGAGCTTTCTGCAGAGCAGCAAGCCACTCTTAGCGCAGCATTGGAAAAACGCTTCGCACGCAAAGTTAAGCTGAATTGTAGTGTTGATGCTAACACTATGGGCGGTCTAGTGATTAAAGCTGGCGATACTGTGATTGATGGAACAGTACGCGGCAAGCTAAATCGTCTTTCAACAACACTACAATCGTAATTGGGAAGAAGAGCATGCAACTTAATTCCACTGAAATTTCAGAACTAATCAAAAAACGTATTGAGCAGTTCGAAGTTGTAAGTGAAGCACGTAACGAAGGTACGATTGTATCTGTTACTGACGGTATCATCCGCATTCACGGTCTAGCTGACTGTATGCAAGGTGAGATGATCGAGCTTCCAGGCAACCGTTATGCTATCGCACTAAACCTTGAGCGCGACTCAGTAGGTGCAGTAGTAATGGGTCCATACGCAGACCTTAAAGAAGGCGTAAAAGTACAAGCAACAGGTCGTATCCTTGAAGTACCAGTTGGCCCTAAACTACTTGGTCGTGTTGTAAACACACTAGGTGAGCCAATTGATGGTAAAGGCGCTGTTGAAGCTGCAGGTTTCGAACCTGTAGAAAAGATTGCACCAGGTGTAATCGAGCGTCAATCAGTAGATGAGCCAGTACAAACTGGTTATAAGTCTATCGATGCGATGATTCCAGTAGGTCGTGGTCAGCGTGAGCTAGTAATCGGTGACCGTCAGACTGGTAAAACTGCACTAGCAATCGATGCAATCATCAACCAAAAAGACACAGGCGTTAAGTGTGTGTACGTAGCGGTTGGTCAAAAAGCATCTACAATTGCTAACGTAGTACGTAAGTTAGAAGAGCACGGTGCACTTGAAAACACTATCGTTGTTGTTGCATCTGCTTCTGAATCAGCTGCGCTACAATTCCTAGCGCCATTTGCTGGTTGTACTATGGGTGAATACTTCCGTGACCGCGGTGAAGATGCATTAATCGTATATGATGACCTGTCTAAGCAAGCTGTTGCTTACCGTCAGATCTCACTACTACTTAAGCGTCCACCAGGCCGTGAAGCATACCCAGGTGACGTATTCTACCTTCACTCACGTCTTCTAGAGCGTGCATCACGTGTAAACGCTGATTACGTTGAGAAGTACACTAACGGTGAAGTGAAAGGTAAGACAGGTTCATTAACTGCACTTCCAATCATTGAGACTCAAGGTGGTGACGTATCTGCGTTCGTACCTACAAACGTTATCTCAATCACGGATGGTCAGATCTTCCTAGAAACTGACCTATTCAACGCAGGTATCCGTCCAGCGGTTAACGCTGGTATCTCGGTATCTCGTGTAGGTGGTGCAGCACAAACTAAGATCGTTAAGAAACTAGGTGGTGGTATCCGTCTAGCGCTAGCACAGTATCGTGAACTAGCAGCGTTCTCACAGTTTGCGTCAGACCTTGACGATGCAACTCGTGCTCAATTAGAGCATGGTGAGCGTGTTACTGAGCTAATGAAGCAAAAGCAGTACGCTCCAATGTCTGTTGCTGAAATGTCTCTGTCATTATTCGCTGCTGAAAAAGGTTATCTAAAAGACATCGAAATCAACAAAGTACTAGATTTCGAAGCTGCGTTAATCTCTTTCGCTAACAGTGAATATTCAGCGCTTATGACTGAAATCAACGAAACGGGTAACTACAACGCCGAGATCGAAGCTCAACTTAAAGAGCTTTTAGAAAAGTGTAAATCTACACAAACTTGGTAAGTTATTAATGGTGACTTCGGTCACCACTGATTCGGAGATAAGTCATGGCCGGCGGAAAAGAGATAAAATCACAGATCGGGAGTATTAAAAATACTCAGAAGATCACCAGCGCAATGGAGATGGTTGCCGCTTCTAAAATGAAGAAGGCACAAGATCGCGTGGCATCAAGCCGCCCATACGCTGAAAATATACGCAAAGTGATCGGTCGTGTTGCTCAGGCTAACTTAGACTTTAAACACCCGTTTTTAGAAGAACGTGATGTAAAGAAAGTTGGTTACATTATTGTTTCTACTGACCGCGGTCTATGTGGCGGCTTAAACTCAAACGAGTTTAAGAAAGTTGCACTAGACGTTAAAGCGTGGAAAGAAAAAGGCGTTGACGCTGAATTTGCTGCCCTAGGTAGCAAAGCAGCAGGCTTTTTCCAGCGTTTTGGCGGTGAGTTATTAGCAAGCAGAGCAGGGCTTGGTGATGCTCCTTCAATTCAGGACGTAATTGGTCCTGTAAAAGTGATGCTTGATGCATACTCTGAAGGAAAAATTGACCGCTTGTTTGTTGTTTACAACAACTTTGTAAACACGATGAAACAAGAGCCAGTGATCGATCAGTTATTACCTTTGCCTAAAGCTGACGAAGAAGTTTCTAGCCACTCTTGGGATTACTTATATGAGCCAAACCCAGAGGCAATTTTAGAAACTCTTATTAAACGCTTTATCGAGTCTCAGGTATATCAGAGTGTTGTTGAAAACGCTGCATCTGAACAAGCTGCACGTATGGTTGCGATGAAAGCCGCAACAGACAACGCAGGTGACTTAATTGATGAGTTACAACTGGTATACAACAAAGCACGACAAGCCGCGATTACACAAGAAATTAGTGAAATCGTGTCAGGTTCAGCAGCCGTTTAACGGTTGGCAAAGTTAACGAGAGGAATAGACATGAGTTTAGGTAAGGTCGTCCAAATTATCGGCGCCGTTGTGGACATCGAGTTTCCACAAGACAACGTGCCAGCCGTATATGACGCACTAAAAGTAACAAGCGGTGAGCTTGCTGGTTTGACTTTAGAAGTTCAACAGCAGCTTGGCGGCGGTGTGGTACGTGGTATCGCACTAGGTACTACTGACGGTTTACGTCGTGGTACTGAAGTAGACACAACTGGCGAGCCTATCAAGGTTCCAGTTGGTACAGCGACACTAGGTCGTATCATGAACGTACTTGGTGACCCAATTGATGAAGCGGGTCCAATCGGTGAAGAAGAGCGTTACTCTATCCACCGTGAAGCACCAAGCTACGAAGATCAGAGCAGCTCAGTTGAACTTTTAGAGACTGGTATCAAGGTAATCGACCTTGTATGTCCATTCGCTAAAGGTGGTAAAGTTGGTCTATTCGGTGGTGCGGGTGTTGGTAAAACAGTAAACATGATGGAACTTATCCGTAACATCGCAATCGAGCACAGCGGTTACTCAGTATTCGCAGGTGTTGGTGAGCGTACTCGTGAGGGTAATGACTTCTACCATGAAATGAACGAATCAAACGTACTTGATAAAGTATCGCTTGTTTACGGTCAGATGAACGAGCCACCAGGTAACCGTCTACGTGTTGCACTTACTGGTCTTACAATGGCTGAGAAGTTCCGTGACGAAGGTCGTGACGTACTTTTCTTCGTTGATAACATCTACCGTTATACACTAGCGGGTACAGAAGTATCAGCACTTCTAGGTCGTATGCCATCAGCGGTAGGTTACCAGCCTACACTAGCTGAAGAAATGGGTGTACTTCAGGAGCGTATCGCATCAACTAAGACTGGTTCAATCACGTCTATCCAAGCAGTATATGTACCTGCGGATGACTTAACGGATCCATCTCCAGCGACTACGTTCGCTCACTTAGATGCGACAGTTGTACTTTCTCGTGATATCGCGTCACTAGGTATTTACCCAGCGATCGATCCACTTGATTCATCATCTCGTCAGCTTGACCCATTAGTAATTGGTCAAGAGCACTATGACGTTGCACGTGGTGTTCAAACAGTTCTTCAGCGTTATAAAGAACTTAAAGACATCATCGCAATCCTAGGTATGGACGAGCTATCTGATGAAGATAAGCAAGTTGTATCACGTGCTCGTAAAATCCAGCGTTTCCTATCTCAGCCATTCTTCGTAGCTGAGGTATTCACAGGTGCACCTGGTAAATACGTATCACTGAAAGATACTCTTGAGGGCTTCAAAGGCATCCTAGCTGGTGACTATGACGATCTTCCAGAGCAAGCGTTCTACATGGTTGGTTCAATCGACGAAGCGATCGAAAAAGCCAAAGACATGTAATTAGGGGGCTGTTATGGCAATGACTATACATCTTGACGTAGTAAGCGCAGAAGAGACTATTTTCTCTGGTCGCGTTGAATCACTTCAAGTAACAGGTAGTGAAGGTGAGCTAGGTATTTTACACGGCCACGCACCACTACTAACACCCCTAAAGCCTGGTATGGTTAACTTTGTTAAGCAGCACGGCGAAGAAGAAATGATTTACATCGCAGGCGGTACATTAGAAGTACAACCTGGCACTGTAACTGTTCTTGCTGATGTTGCAACACGTGCAGAAGACTTAGATGAAGCAACTGCGTTAGAAGCGAAGCGTCAAGCTGAAGAGCATATGGCGAACGCATCTGCTGCAGACTTCAACTATGCTGAAGCGGCAATTGAGCTTTCAAAAGCGATTGCGCAGATCAAAGTACTTCAGTCTCGTAAGAAGTAATCAAACCTTACATGGTTTAGTAAAAAACCCGCCAATTGGCGGGTTTTTTGTTTTCGATTATTTAAATTTTAAAATGGAAATTTCAGAGGGTTAAGAAAACCCACATCTGGGATGTGGGTTTATATTCTTTTTAGCTATTGAGTAATCGGTATTTCCATCAGATGTACTTCATCGTGACCGTTAATATGAGTCGCCGTAAGTGACAAGGAAATTGGTGTCTCAGAGTCAGGCGTAATAAACGATACTTGGTTTGTATCTGCACCAATTAATTCGATGTCGTGTTCAGAACTAACCTGCCATTGGTAATGGCTGATATAGCTTAACCTGCCAAACATCTCAGGAGTAATCGTTACATTTTGCCCTACAGTGGCGATTACATCATTAGGCAGAGCTAGGTATACATAGTCATTAAAATCTTTTTCAAAGGTATCACTGACAGAAGCACCTTTTTCATCTGTAACAGTTAATTCAAATGCTAAGTTATACACGTCTTCCGAGGTAGACATTGGGTAATCGAAACTAAGTGTTGCAGCGCGTGTGTTAGTGAGCGTTACTTTGTCGCTCTCGCTAAGTAGTCGCCATTGATACGTTAAGGCGTCTCCATCAGGATCGGAAACATTAGGATTAATTGTTGTTGGTAATGTTTCGTTGAACTCATCGCCCCAATTAAATTGCGTAGTAACGGTCCAATTACCAATTTCTGGTTCGGAATTTGATTCATTATCACTGTCACATGCGGTGATCAGTGTTAGCAGTGATATTGCGAGAAGGGTCTTTTTTATATGCATTATTATTCCATTAATAAATTTCATTTCTTTGAGCTAAACAGTTTATATTTCAGTCAGCTAGAGTTCAATATAATAATTTTAATACGATAACTGCTTTTATTATTGGTTGAAATGCATTAAATGTATCATGTTAATTTTAGATGAAAGAGGATATTCATGGACTTAAATTTATCATTAGTTGAGCAACGCATTATTGGCTGCTTACTGGAAAAACAACAAACCACACCAGATCAGTACCCTCTTTCGCTCAATGGGCTCACTAACGCATGCAATCAAAAGTCTAATCGAGATCCAGTATTAGATTTATCAGAGTCAGAAGTACAAGATGGTTTAGATTCGCTTATAACAAAGCGCTTAGTGACTGTTGATGAAGGGCTTTCAGGTCGTGTAAATAAATATGCGCATCGTTTTTGTAATACAGAATTTGGTTCAATAAAGGTATCCAATCAGCAAAAGGCCATTATTTGCCTAATGCTTGTCCGTGGCGCACAAACACCCGGTGAACTGAGAACACGTTCAAATCGATTAGCAGACTTTAGCAATGTGACTGAAGTGGAAAGTGCTTTAAATGATTTAGTAGAGCAGGATTATGTTGTGAAACTAGAGCGTGAGCCTGGCAAGCGTGAATCGCGCTTTATGCATTTATTCGGTGATGTGGATATATCAGAACTTAAAGCGATGAATTCGAATGCGCAACCGGCTGTTGCAACTAGCCATCAAAGTGATGAAGTGGCACAATTAAGATTAGAAGTTGCTGAATTACGCAGCGAACTTGCAGAAATTAAATCACATCTAGGTTTATAACACAGGAGATAACCAGTGCGCGCTGAAATCATGGCTGAAATGAAGGTATTGCCTTCAATCGATCCTCAAGCAGAAATTACCCGTCGAGTCGCTTTTATTAAAGGTAAGCTGGTGGAATCTGGTACGCGTAGTTTAGTGCTAGGTATCTCTGGCGGTGTTGATTCGTCTACTTGTGGTAAGCTTTGTCAATTAGCCATTGATGAGCTTAATAACGAGCAAGCTACAGATAAATATCAGTTTATTGCAATGCGCTTACCTTACGGTGTGCAAGCCGACGAAGATGAAGCGCAACTGGCTGTGGATTTTATTCAACCATCAAAGCGCGTCACTGTAAATATTAAGCCTGCAACCGATGGTATGCATTCAGAAGCTCTAGCAGCGCTTGAGGCTGCAGCAATTGAGCCACCAGCACAAAGTGCTATCGATTTTACCAAAGGTAATGTAAAGGCGCGTCAACGCATGATAGCGCAGTACGAAATTGCAGGATTAACGCAAGGCTTAGTGGTTGGAACGGATCACAGCGCTGAGAACATTACTGGCTTTTATACTAAGTTTGGCGATGGTGCCTGTGACTTAGCGCCATTGTTTGGTCTTTCTAAGCGTCAAGTTCGACTGCTCGCTAAAACCTTAGGTGCGCCAGAATTACTGGTAACCAAAACGCCAACTGCTGATTTAGAGTGTGATCGCCCTGGCCTTGCTGATGAAGATGCACTCGGTGTGAGCTATGATCAAATTGATGATTTCTTAGAAGGTAAAGACGTATCAAAAGAAGTTGAAGAAAAGCTGATTGCAATTTATTTACGTACCCAGCATAAGCGTCAGCCCATTCCAACAGTTTACGATTAGTTTTGCTTTTATATTCTGTAAAAAAGGCGCTCACTGGAGCGCCTTTTTTGTTTTACAGACTAAGCATTATGCTTTAAGTGCTTTATCGATTAATGCATCGATATATGCTTTTTGTGCTTTTGCAGCATCTGATGCACCCCAAGATAGGCTTGCACCTTGAATATCTTGTAGTTGCTTGAATGCTGCAGCTTTTGCAAGGTTGTCATGCTTAGAAGGCTTAGCAACACCTGCCACTTTTATTAATGACTTCACATATTCAGTTTGCACGTTATGGCTTACTGACGACGCAGATTTAGCATCAACAAAAATCGCTGCAGTTAAGTCATTTAAGAAGCTATTTACATCGTATTCGTTACCGTATTTAGTGGTGTCAGAAATACGTGTCATGACGTTCGGGTGCAATAGTTGTGCTAGCACATTCTTTTGCATACGAAGCACCATTGCATGGTATTTTGGATCTTCGTTTTTACCATAATGACTAAAGCCACGACGCTGGTGTTGCATTTTATTTAGCAGTGGTTCCATGGCTGATAGTGCATCTGGTGCAAAAACATACTCAGTGAGTACCTTCATTGCTTCTTTTTGCTTCGCTAGAGGTACTGGCGTATAAGGTTGTGTATTACTACCTACGTTATCACGCTCTACGTAAACGCCACCGATATAACGCGATACAACACCTGCTTGGGCACGGTATTGACCAAATAGCATGTTAGCTTTGATTAGTAGCTCTTGATAAGATTCACCTTCAGTAAGCGCGGTTTGTTCAAGGTTGCCAAAGGTATGATTTACTAATGCCATGCGATCTTTTGCATAGGCAACGGCGTTTGATGACATATCACCAATCATAATACGTGGGTCAATATGACGACCTGGTGCACGCATATCGTCTGCATCATTACCAAATGCTAAACCATGTTCACTAGAGCGTTTTAAAATTGACTCTAAGCGTGCTGCTTCAGCTGTAGCATCGGTCAATCCTTGTGAATAACCATATTCAATTGCCCAGTCGTCATAAGGACCTGGTTTATCTTGGAAGTAATCGCCTTGTGTCATGCCCTTTTGAGCAATATTTGCTGGCGTGTAATCCATAACTGAGCCCGTTAAAACACCTTGTGTTTTAGCTTTGTCGTGAACCTCTTTCTCATCCCATAAAATAGACGCTTTCATATTGTGGTTTAAACCAAGCGTATGGCCTACTTCGTGAAGAATCAGCATTTTTAAGCCTTGCTCTAAAATCTCTTTCTTCGCGATATCCGTTGTTGCCAGTGAATTAGCTAGCATCATGCCTTGTTGTAATTCATGGCCTTGGCTGCAATGTAACCCTTCTTGGCTTGCAATCTCATGGCTGTGCGCACTTGATGATGCCGCTTGGCTGTATAAGCTGTCCATCATCCAACGGTTTTTCATAAACACGTACTCAAGCATGATATCTGAACCTAAGATCTGGCCTGTTAATGGATTTGCAAGTGATGGACCGTAACCGCCAAATGGAGGACGTGGAGAAGATGTCCAACGTAACACATTGTAGTTGATGTCGCCCGCATCCCATTCAGCGTCATCTGGTTGTACTTTTACAACAATGGCATTTTTGAAACCTGCTTTTTCAAATGCTAAGTTCCATGCTAGTACACCTTCTTTTACTGTTTCGCGCCATTCAACAGGTGTAGTATTTTCAATCCACCATGTAATTGGCTCAACAGGTTCAGAAATTGCGGCACTCGGGTCTTTTTTAACAAGGTTCCAACGATTAATGTAATCTTGATACGGTGCCCATTCACTTGATGTCATATCGTCAAACTGTTGGCCAAAGTAACCAACACGAGCATCGTCTTTACGAGGTTGATAGTCATTTTGTGGCAGTTCAATAAATGAATGCTGCACTTTTACTGATACCGTACGCGGGTCGGTTACTGATTGTGTACCACGAACTGTAGGGTTGGCATTTTTGAACACATAATCCACAACAATATCTAAATTATTTGTGTAGTTGCGGTTGCTTAAAATACGTGACTTTTTGTCATCTAACTTGCCAGGATTAAAACGTTTGCTCGCATTTTTATCACCTGCTCGCTTCCATGGCGATACTTTATGAAGCGCTTCGCTTTTAAAGAGCTTATCTACTTTAAGTGCAAACTTGCCTTCTTCTTCTTTTTCAATTTTTAAGCTTGCCAGCACAGCTTCACTGATATTTGCATCGCTTGCTTTAGCAATTGCATTGTTTGGATCGAACTTATAACGCGGTGTTTTACTAATAATATCAATACGGTCAAAATGACGACGGAACTCAATTAGTTTTGTCTCACGATATGCACCACGTACATGGCCAGCATCAATGACACCATCAACAGTGTGCGCAAAGTAAACGTAAGGCTTATTTAAGTTTGCCTCACTGATTACCATCATTGTTTCGCCGGTTTTTTTATCTTGATATAGATTGAATAACCCTTCAGAAGCGGTTTTTTTCTCTAGCATTTCAGCCAGTGTTTTATCTTTTTTATCGTCTTTTTTCTTATCACCTTTTGCCAGTGCTGTGCTGCTTGCAAAGCTAAGTGCTACGGCAAGTGAAAGTAGCTTTAATTTCATTGTGTTTCCCTTGGAACTTGCAAAGTTAATCTTTGTTTTATCTAAAAATGAGTCTACCCAAAGCAAAAACAGATTTAAAACGTAAAAAGTAACTTAATGTTAACGGTGCTTTATTTTGATAAACTGCGGCCATTACTAATGCTATTCATTTTGGGTTTATAGCTAACTTCATGACCACACAACGTTTAAATCGATGTGCAACCGCACCAATAGCCACTAAAAAAGCAAAAATTCTTAGCTCGCATAATTTAACGCGCACCGACAACTATTATTGGATGCGCGATGATGAGCGTGCTGATAAAGCGGTGCTGGCACATTTAGCCGAAGAAAATGCCTATTGTGATGCGGTGCTTAAACCAACAGAAGCATTACAAAGTGAGCTTTTCGAAGAATTGAAAGGACGTATTGAAAAAGACGATAGCACTGTGCCTGTGAAAGACGGTAATTATTGGTATCACAGTGAAGTAACGGGTGATGATGAATATGCACGGCACTACCGCACCACCAGCTTTTCTGGCGACAATAAACAGCTCCTATTGGATGTTAACCAGCTTGCGGGTGAACATGAGTTCTTCGATCTTGGTGAAATTGGTATTAGCCCAAATGACGAATTACTCGCCTATTCAGAGGATACTGATAGCCGTCGTATTTATACGGTGCGTTTTAAGCATATTGCGTCCAATACCTATTTGGATGACGTATTGGAAAATACCGAAGGCCAAGTTATTTGGGCTAATGACAATAAAACAGTATTTTATGTAAGGAAGGACTTACAAACCCTACTCGGCTATCAAGTATATCGCCATGTTTTGGGTACAGCGCAAAGCGATGACGTTTTAGTATATGAAGAAGACGATCACAGCTTTTATATGGGCTTAGGGAAAAGTCGCGATGATAGCTTATTAGTGATCGATATTGCGGCAACTGAAACCACCGACTGCCTAGTGCTCGATGCTAATAATCCAATGGGCGAATTTAAACGTTTAATTCCGCGTGAAACAAATCATATTTATGATATCGATAAGCTCGGTGATGAGTATGTGATTTACTCTAACTGGCAAGCTAAAAACTTTAGAATATTAACGGCTAATGCGCACACTATTGGTGACAAAAATCAGTGGCAGGAGTTTGTCGCTCATCGCAATGATGTGTTAATTGAAGGTGTTGAGTTATTCAATCAATTCAAAGTTGTAACGGAACGAGAGTTGGGCCAGATCCGCTTTATTGTGTATCCGCAACATGGTGACAGTTTTGCACTCGCATTTGATGATCCTTGCTTTTTTGCAGGCATTGGCGATAACCCTGAGCCAAATACCGATAAAGCGCGCATTTTCTATTCGAGCTTAACGACACCGAGTAGCTTATTTGAGTTTGATCTTAACACCGGTGAAAAGCGCGTACTGAAGCAGCAAAAAGTCTTAGGTGAATTTGATGCGGCAAATTATCAAGCGGAACGCTTGATGATCTCGAGTCGTGATGGCGTGAATATTCCTGTGTCGCTGGTGTATCGCAAAGATTCTTTTAAACAAGACGGTACAAATCCGATTTATCAATACGGTTATGGTGCTTACGGTATTACTATCGATCCAAACTTTTCTGCGCATAACCTAAGCTTACTCGACAGAGGATTTGTTTATGTAATTGCCCATGTACGCGGCTCTGAAATGCTTGGCCGTGAATGGTACGAACAAGGCAAAATGCAGCATAAGCAAAATAGCTTTAATGATTTTATCGATGTAACGAAAGCCTTAGTTGAAAAAGGGTATGGCGCACAAGATAAAGTGTTTGCATCAGGAGGCAGTGCTGGTGGATTGCTGATGGGTGCGGTAGTAAATCAAGCACCTGAATTATATCTAGGTATTGATTGTACAGTGCCTTTCTTAGATGTGTTAACCACTATGCTAGATGATTCCATTCCACTGACGACTAACGAATATGATGAGTGGGGTAACCCAAATGAGCGTGACGCTTATGACTGGATACAAGCCTATTCGCCGTACGATAATATTTGTGCCCAAGACTACCCAAATATTTTAGTAACCACTGGCTTTCATGACTCACAAGTACAGTACTGGGAGCCAATGAAATGGGTTGCTAAGTTGCGTGAGTACAAATCAGATAATAACTTACTGTTATTTAAAACAGATATGGACAGTGGCCACGGTGGCGCCTCGGGGCGTTTTAAAAGTTTAAAAGAACGTGCTTTGGTGTTGGCATTCTTCCTTTCGTTGTTGGCTGAAAAATAATATGCAACCTTATTCTAAAGCGTGTGAAAATAACAAAGAACCGATTTTAGCAATTTTAAAATCGGCCTTTTCAAACGTTTCTAACGTGTTAGAGATAGGCTCTGGCAGTGGGCAACATGCCGTACATTTTGCCCCTGCATTACCTCACTTAGTTTGGCAAACAAGCGATGTTGTTATAAACCATCAAGGTATGATGGCATGGTTAAATGCTTTTCCGGCCGATAACTTATTGCCGCCGTTACCGCTTGATTTAAACGATGAATGGCAAATCGCCCGTTATGACGCGATATTTTCTGCAAATACTTTGCATATAGTGAACCAATCACTTGTTACATCATTTTTTGATAAAACAGCTAAGCATCTCAATGTTGGCGGAAAGCTGTGTATTTACGGCCCATTTAATTACGCCGGTAAGTTTACGTCTGAGTCTAATGCTGAGTTTGATAATTGGTTAAAAATAAAGAGCCCTGAATGTGGCATTCGAGATTTTGAATGGATTTGTGAGCTGGCTAATGAGGCACAACTTGAATTAGTTAAAGACCACGAAATGCCGGCAAATAATCGTTTATTGGAGTTTATTAAAGGGTAACAAGCTGTCACATTGCGCTTTATAGTCTGCTATTTGTTGCCACTCATGTTTTAGGAAGTTCGCAATAGCTGGCTGAAACATCTCGTTGCGAATATGGTGGCATGAATAAGTATATTCAGGCTCAAAGCCCCGCAAAATTTTATGCTCACCTTGAGCGCCTGCATTAAAATAGTCGAGCTGGTGCTCAATACAATACTCTATGCCTTGATAGTAACAAAGTTCGAAATGCAGGCTATCAAACTCTTCGAAGGCGCCCCAATAGCGGCCAAACAGTGACTTTTGACCCTTTACAAATAAGCTCGCCGCAACCATTTCGTGATCTTTAAATGCAGCAGTTAGCACTAGGTTATCTGGCATTTTATCGAGTAACAGCTTGAAGAAATTTAGATTTAAATATCCATGGTGGCCAGAGCGTTTTAAGTAGGTTGCGCAATAAAACTGGTAAAACTGGGTAATAATTTGCTCTGTAATTTGGTCACTCTGTAACACATTTATACTGTCGACCTGCGCAGATGCTTTGTTACGCTCTTTTTTGATACTCTTTCGCTTTCTTGCGGTGAGCTTATCTAAATATTGGGAAAAGCTTTGGTATTGTCGATTGTGCCAGCTAAATTGCACCCCTCTACGGGCATTTACCTGAGCGCATTCTAATTGCTGTAATTCATCTTTTAGGCAAAAATTGATATGCCATCCGGACCAAGCGTGTTCTTCGGCTAAGGTATTTAAAAGTGATTTTATAAATGGATAAATCGCTTTATCAGTTGTGTTTTTTAGTCCTATTCTGGTTTCGGATACTGGCGTAAAGGGGACGGCGCATATCCACTTAGGGTAGTAATCTAATTGATACCTTTCATACGCTTCCGCCCACGCCCAATCAAACACATACTCGCCATAGCTGTGACTTTTAACATAGCCTGGCATTAGTGCAACGAGTTTGTCTTTTTGAAAAATAGCAATATGGTAAGGTTGCCACCCTGTTTGTGCACTCACGCTACCAGATAACTCTAAACTCGATAAAAAGTGGTAATTGGTAAAGCTGCTTGTGCTAAAGCAATTGCGCCACTGTACCTCGCTAATTTCATTTATATTTGTATAAACTTTGTAGTGAAAATTAGACATGCCCTTAGGTTATTTTGGTATAGTTCAACTGGGTTGTGTGGAATTGATATTAATACAAAAAGGATAAAGGGTAATGACTTATTTTACGAAAGTGCTTGGCCTAGTGTTAGCAGGTTTTAGTTTCAGCGTTTCGGCAGATTGTTTATCCCAAAGTAACGATATCAACTTTATATTAGACGCAAAAGCGCAAGGACAGTTTCGCTATTTACCGCCATCTCAGCAGGCCAAAGTAATCGATTTAAAAGGCTTAAATTTTGCTGATTATTTACGTGAAACTGAGCAACATATCGCGTCTTTTAATCCGCGTGCTAAGACCCCTTGCCCGATTGATAACTATGTTATCAATCAACAAAATATTGCATCACCAACCATCTTAGACCTAGTAAAGCCGTTTGAATTAACGCACAACAATAACCAGAAAGTGGTTGTGCTATTTCATGGTTTAACGGACTCTCCTTATAGTTTTCATGACCTGTCGACTTTTTATCACCAACAAGGGTTTAATGTGCGAACGGTCTTGTTGCCTGGCCACGGTACTGCGGCAGAACACTTACGCCATGTTGACTATAAAGATTGGCAAGCTGTGACATCATTTGCTATCGAACAATCACTGAATGATTTTGAGCAGGTTTATTTAGGTGGTTTTTCAACGGGCGCAGGTCTGATATTAGATTATATGTTGACGCGCAAATCACTCGATAAAAAACTCTCTGGAGTCATGCTGTTTGCGCCGGCAACACAAGCTAAAAACTCCATGTCATGGCTTGCGCAATACATTGATTATATTCCTTTTTTAAACTGGCTCGATAAAGACGCCGATGCTGACTTCGCCAAGTATGAGTCGTTTCCGATAAATGCAGGAGCACAGGTTCACCTGCTGATGAATGAAGTGTATCCACTTAAAAAACGGCACACAACGCACAGTGTACCGATGTTTGTTGCTGTGCCCGAGCATGATATGACGATTGACACCGCTGCAACACTTGATTTACTCGCGCAGTGGCAACAGAAGACGTTAGCACCGCTTACGCTAGTGTATTACGGTGAGCGCGAAAACCTTGCGCTGTTTAGTTCATTTGAACATATAAAACTCGTTACACCACAATGTGATACAAGCTGTGACACGCAACTACAAATGGCGCATACAGCAATCCCCAATGCGATTGATAATGTGCATTATGGTAAGCTAGCGAGCTACCGTAATTGCGGTCACTATCTGGGTGATTTAGCAAAATATAATGAATGTAAGTTGGCCGAAGAGATAATGGAGTCTGAAGTTACTGCTTTTGCAAAAGCGCAATACCCAACTTTTAAACGTTTAACCTATAACCAGTATTACACGCAGTTAACGGAAGAATTAGCGCTCTTTTTAAATAAATAAGTGATTAAGTTAAGTCTGATATTACCTTTTTTAGCACCATGAATTAGACTTAGCGTTAACACTAAAAATCAAAAAAGTTTACGTTTCGTCACTTTTTAAGATAACAATAATAAAATAAATGCAGCAAAATAACTCACACAGAACAGACTGGTGGCGCAACTTTATTGAAGTTGACGGTTTGCACAGTGCCGAATTAAAACGGCGTGTTTTTTCATTTCTCTCCATGTCTGGTATTGCCTTAGTGGTATTTTCCGGTTTATTACTGGTTAACTTTCAAACGTATCCTTGGCTATTAAGTATTACCTTGCTTGGCGCTTTGATAGCGGTATTTGTTAATGTGGTGATTTACTTTAGTACGCGACAGCTCAAGTATTGCAGTATCGGCATAGCGCTTACAGTCTTACTGCTAAGTATTCTTCTGGTTTACACCGGTGGTAAGGAAAACACAGCACTTTATTGGATTATGTTTTACCCCGTTGTGGTCTTTACCATGTTAGGTGTTCGCTCTGGATTATTGCTGACTGCACTGGCTTTAAGTGCCATTGTGTTTCAGTTATACGGCCCTGATTTTGGGCAAGCTGATTATGGTCAAACTGAAAAATCACGCTTTCTTTCAGGTTTTTTGCTGGTGGTATTTTTTGCGTTTATTAGCGAATATTTTCGTGATAAAAGTCATCAAGCTATTACCAGTATTACCTACAATCAAAAACAAAAAGCCAATACTGATGCGCTTACTGGTTTACCTAATCGTCGTTTTATTGATGCTATCTTCCTAACCAAAATGGAAAATGCGACATCAGAGTTTTTACCAATGGCAGTAATCATGTGTGATATTGATCGCTTTAAATCGGTCAATGATAATTATGGCCATGATATTGGTGATAAGTCACTGATGCACATTGCAAAGTTGATGCAAAATCAACTGCGTTACTCTGATGTGGTGGCGCGCTATGGCGGTGAGGAATTTATCATCTGTTTGCCTCATGCATCAATGCGTCAAGCGGTGCAAATAGCTGAGAAGCTGAGAAAAAACATTGAGGATCATCCTGTCAATCTGGATGACGGAGAAAACCTTGCACTAACAGCCAGTTTTGGCGTAGCTGAAGTACATTCGGTGGTGGCATTTTACAATGCAGTGAAACAGGCCGATGAAGCGCTTTACAGCGCTAAACGCAATGGTCGAAATCGTGTTGCGACCTTATAGTGCATAAGATCGAGCACAGCATGTGCTGCGTTAACGAATAATATTGACTTGGTAAACTGCAAGGTGCTTTTCAATAAAGCCTTCAGTGTCATCTGGCATAAAGGCTTTAGAAAGGTATGTTTGTTGGCCTTTGTAGTTAACAAAAATCATACCCTTAGGGGTATGAATTATTTCCTTAATTTGATCCCACTCTAGCAGTGATTCGGTATAAGGGTTCTTACTTTCAATACCATCATCATTCATGGTGATAGTGACTGTTGAATTAGATGCCCGACTCCACATTTGACGTGCAAGCCACCATGGGCGTCGATAGTAAAAGCTAATAAACTCTAATACACCCAAACCCACCATAATATATGGCGCAACACCGCCCATATCAGTGAAGATAATAAGCCCCATACCGATGCCAATAAAGCTGCCAGCAAAGCCATACTTTGGAGATTGATGTGGGCTATGTGGTAGCGATTCATCAAAACATTCTTCAAGATAATTTTTATCGAGTGTGAACTGGTAACTAATGGTCATTGGGTATTATCTTTTACTCATAAATAAAGCGAGAGATAACATCAGCGGTGTTAAATTTGCCGCTGCTGCAACTAATCCCATCGCTGGTAAGTGTTGCGCAATGTTATCGCCTAAACGGTATAAGTATACCAAGGAAATTACGCAAAGTCCGAGCGGTAGCAAGGCGATTAATGCAAGTGTTGGCAAATAACTATTCGATACCAAATAGACTAAGCAACCAGTGGCAATAATGAGTGAAAGCGTGAATACATGTTGAGCAGAACTGACGCCATATTGAATGGCAAGGTGGTTCCTGCCAACATTTTTGTCAGCTGTGATGTCAGGGAGTTGATTAATTAGCAGTAAATTATTGGTAATTAAGAATGGCACTAAGGTAATAGCAAACAATGACAATTGCCATTCGCCTGTTTGCACTACAAATGTGCCAATCGGCATTAAAACAGCAAACCCAAGCCCGGGTGCAATAAAACAAAGCCACGGGTGCTTGTTTAAAACCTTGGTATACGTGATAACAATAAGTAAACCTAAGATGCCAATTGGAATAAGCGATACACCGACGGTTACAATAAAAAAAGCACCAACAGCTAATACGGCTGAAACGGCAATAATTGCCAGCTTTTTAACATAAGGCGCTAAGTGCGGATACTGTTTTAATAAACCACTGCCACCACTAAAAGGTGTACGCTCGGTTGTGAGATCTAACCCGCTATGAAAGTCTTGATACTCATTAATTGTATTTACAGCGATTGCAGCACATGTTGCCCCTAACATTGAGAGCATCGCATATGGCACATTAATGGGATAACCTAGATACCAACAATAAGCTAAACCAAGCAAGCATGACACAGGGGCTAAGGTTAAAAATGGTGGTCTGATTGCGGGTAACGCTGCAATGAAGTTATTCATAAAGCAGATCCTAATGTAGTTTATATTCTTCCTTAAGTGCTAAATGCTGTTCTTTTAATTTATCTAAACTGCTTTGAAATGCATGCACAATTTCGTCGGGCGTATCTTTGCTAAATGCAATGTAGTCATCAATTACGTTAAGTAAAAGAATACGTTTAAATTGATCTTTGCCAAGTTTTCTTTGCTCCATTGCTGCATTAAGTCCAGATTTAGAGATGGCTAATAAATTCACTCGCTTTGCAGTAAACAGAGCCAACGCGTCATTCATGCTTTTTGCTGCGATAATCTGCTCATGGGGAAATTCAGTGTCATAAATTAAATTTTGGGTTACATCATTGCGGATCACAGCGATAGACTTATCATAAACGTCAGCGATATCAGTTATTGAATACTGAGAATCTGAGTGCGCAATAAGGTAATACTCAGCTGTGAATAACGGCCCTACCCATTTAAATTTTGCTGCACGATCAGCTGTTTTCGACATTGCAAATAGCGCTGTATTGGGTTTATGGGTGATTTCTTGATAACCGCGGGCCCAAGGCACGACCAAAATAGGTTGCTCAGCAATGCCTTGATCTTGCCAAATTAGCTTAATTACATCGACAGATAAACCAATAAGTTTGTCGTTATAGTAATAACTCGAAGGAGGATACAATTCGGTATAATACGTAATGGGATGTGCTTTTTCTAAAGCGATGACCTGATTTGCCAGCAGCATGTAAGCCGTAACTATCGCTAACCAAGTTTTTACACAACAAAAACAAAAAAATTGCATTGTACTACATCATTCATACGACTTTTTTCTACTCTAGCCTATTGAATT
This sequence comes from Pseudoalteromonas piratica, assembly GCF_000788395.1. Taxonomy (NCBI): domain Bacteria; kingdom Pseudomonadati; phylum Pseudomonadota; class Gammaproteobacteria; order Alteromonadales; family Pseudoalteromonadaceae; genus Pseudoalteromonas; species Pseudoalteromonas piratica. The sequence continues at coordinate 688,371 of NZ_CP009888.1, read as the reverse complement.
AATTGGAACAATGCATTTTATTTCAACAAACTTGACCTAGCGCTAGGTTTAGTTAGTTAATTATTTTTTCAAGGGGTTGCCGCGTAATATGTTGTTGCGTGAAATAACGAATTACTCCTGAAACTATGAGCACAGCAATACCAATCAAATAGATGCTAAGTTGTTCACTGCTATAGTGGACGAGCCCAAAAATACCGATTTCAAAACCACAAATTACCAGAAACATTACAATGTTTTTTGCATTAATACAGCCATTAAAAAACACCAGCAAAAGAGGTGCGAATGCTAAAAATATGGCTGTTGCAAAGAGTGCTAAAAATGCAATTTTGATTGCCGCATCGGTATCTTGGCGAAATAGCGTAATACTCACAATTGCTGCAAAAATCAGGGAGGTATTTCTCAGTACTACCTTATCAAAACTATAAATAATGCCGCTAATTACACTTTGTTTATCTGCAAAACAATGTGCAATGGCTTTGAGCTGGTGCTTAAGTTGCGAAAACTCCTGATATACTGGAAACTGGCAGCCAACAACTAGCGATAACAATAAAAAGCTTACCAAAACTTCGTTATCGTTGGTTGCTAATAAAAAGGCAAAAATGGCTGCGAAGTAACCTCCCATATAGCCCATTTTGGTTTGAGGATAACAAACGGACCAAGCGATATCTTTATTGTATGACTTTTTAAACTTAGCGGTGAATGTGGCTAACTTACCATTCCACCAAATCACCGATTGGCGATCCGTAAGCATCATTGATTTACTGCTTAATGAAGCACGTTTTGATGTGCTAAATTCTGAGTAAATGGCGTAGCAGCAGGTTACGATAATCACCAACTTCACTGCTTCATGGGTTATTTCAAACATCATGGCAATTAACAATCCTGAGCAAGCTAAGTTGCGCATAATGTTGTACTTCAAAGAAGATGAACTGTTAACAAATAGTCCAATAATTGCAAAGCTGATGGGTAAAAAGAGGTAATGTATTGCAACTTCGCTATTAAAGGTAATAAATACGCTCATAAACAACGCCCCTAGCACAGCCAGGAAAAGCCCTGTTTTTAAGATGGAATAGCGATATTCCTCATTTGTCACCCACAGGTAGTGAGCTTTAAGCTTTTGTAGTCCAATCCCCAGCATAAAGCCAAAGAATAATGAGGGTAAACTGGTTATCAATAAATACGTCTTGATGTAGCGGAAAGTTGTAGGATCCAATGCTTTTTGTTGCCACAACAGATTAAATACAATGGATAAAATCAGCATAAATGGCAGCGCTATCGTGCCATTTCGCATCAATACTAATGCGTTTGATTTAAACAAATTCATTTGCTACCTCCAAATACCAATCCTCCAAGTTCATAGGTTGGATGGTTGCGTCTATGCCATAGAAGGCACACCACTCATCAATTGGCTTTTTCAATGGTGCAATGATGCTGGTGGTTGTGGTATCACCAAACTGTTGTAGCTTGCTGATGCTAGCATCTTTTTCTAATAAGTTTGTTTTTTCACTGTTGGCAAAGCTGAGTTTTGCGATGCTTGCCTTTAACTCGTCAAGCTCATAGTAGTGACGAATGACACCAAACTGCAGCACAGCAACACGATTTGCTACGCGTTCTAAGTCCGACACAATATGAGTTGAAAAAATCACAGTTGTGCCGTGCTCACAACACAAATCAATCACTTCTTTTAAAAACGCGCGGCGCATATTAGGGTCAAGATGTGCAACAGGCTCATCTAAAATAAGCAGCTCTGGGCGAATAGATAAAGCTTGTACAACATCCAGCATTTGTTTTTGCCCGCCCGACAGTTTACTGATCACTTGATCATCACTGATGCGCCAACGTTTTAGCAAGGTTTCACAATAGGCTTTATCCCAACTTGGGAAAAACTGACAAATATAATTAAGGTATTGCGATACTTTCATCCATTCAAACGCTGAACTAGTTTGTGCAACATACCCTATTTTTTGCTTTTGGCTTTGCGGTAACTCGTGCCATTGGTAGCCCCACAATTTGATTTCACCTTGCTCTAGCTCGCGCAGCCCCATTATCGATTCTAATAGGGTGCTTTTTCCAGCCGCATTTTTACCCAGCAAGCCAACAATATCGCCTTCGTTTACTTGCCAATTGAGCTTATCGAGAACACGCAGGCTATTATATGATTTTATGGCTTTTTCTATGGTGATGATAGGCTGAGTCATGGTTTGGTCCTGTTACTTTGTGCCGAAAGCGAATCTTGAATTAGGGTGATGATTGCATCGTCAGAAAGCTTGTATTGCTTTGCTAATTGAATAAACTCGTCGCACTTAGAGGTTAGCGACTCATTGTAATTACTAATATTGTGTTGCTCTGCCACCAGCATGCCGATGCCCTTGCGCCTTTCCAGCACACCTTGTTGCTCTAATTGGGAAAACGCCTTTGATATTGTCATTGGGTTGACCTGTAAGCATGACGCCATTACCCGAACAGATGGCAGCTGTTGCCCTGGTTGTAACAAACCAGCACGAATGCCCTGTTTGGTTTGCTCCATCACCTGGCGGTAGAGCGCACTCGCAGCTTGGGTATTTATGGTGTAAATTGCATGAATTAATTCTATGCTCATAGTGTATTAGTAATTTAAAGGTGTATTAATACACTAATACAGTTTAAAAATAAGTCAATCTTAAAATGAATTTAATTGAGACGCTTCACTATCCGGTTATTATTCACTATTACGGTGATGATGAATTGGAGTATGTCGCCAGTGCGCAGCAATTACAGGACTTAAGTGCAAGCTTTGTATGTGATGATGCGTTAATTGATAGCCAAGGTTTGCGCTATAAATGCCTTTCAAATGGCAGATTTGATGCGCCGCAGTCGTTTGAACTAACCGAGTTTGAGCAACTATTGCAAAAGCATGCTTTTGCGTTAGCGAATTGCTGTATAACAAAAATGCGAATTACCAACTTTGCTGAAGGCATCACGTTTGTAAAAGAAAGTCGCTAGCATTTAAGGTTATTGCTTTTGCGTTGGTTCTGGTGAAAGACGTTTTATGTCACCTTCAATCGCTTCCATTCTGGCAATGGTAAGTTGTTCGTATGGATCAATATCAAAGTGCCAAATTAAATTGCCCTGCTTCACAAGAGAAATATCGTTTGGATTTGCCAAATCGAGACGCCAAATTTTATCTTGCTTTGACCACGATGACTGCCAATACAATGCGTTGTTTTTTATACGTATATTGTGTAATAAGTTCGTTTGCTCATTGCTTAGTTTAGCAAGCTTTTCACCATCAAGAGATAACTCAGCTTTGCTGTACAGTTGATGCTCCTGCAGTATTAACCAGCGCTGGTTATGGTTATCGTAGTAAGCAAATTGAGCATTTAAGTCGATACTTTTGAGCATTCTACCTTGCAAATCATAAAGTTGAACCTGCTTGCCATCAAAGGCGTAAACGGTTTGCATATCATACCAACCGGTATTTTTTATGGTGCTATTAAGCTCAGTGGTAAACTGCAAGATTTGGCTCTTTCTATCATATAACGCCAAATCCATATCGCGATTTGATAACAACATGCTTAAATCAGGACGCCACTCTAAAAACTTAACGTATTCGTAGCCTTTATGATTCGACAACCTTGTTACCTTATTATCAGCATGCAAATAGACTTCACAAACCCCGCTGCGACGCGACATAAACGCGGTTTCACCCAAACTATTACTGACCGGTAAATAGTCAATGCTTGACGTTGAGAAAATCGGTAAATTATCTTTATCGCGAATATTCACCTGCCAGCTTTCAATTGCGGTGTAAATGTCGCCATGCTTATCGATAGACACACTGGTAAAGAGGCCTTGAGCCGTATTGTAAACAGGGTAGCTTTGACCATCGCGATGAGTTGCGATTAAATTATGACGCTGGCTTTCATCGTTACTAATAATTGCGCCATTGTTTGGGTTATATGCAACTAACCATACAGGAAATGGCCAACTAAGCGCTGTTTTACCATCAAGTGAGATGAGTTTGCTGGTATGATCAATGTAATTAAATAAGAAATAGACGCGGTTATCCCATGCTGAAATTGCGCCTTTATATTCTGCTTGAGCTGGGCGTTCAAGCGGCATTGGAATAAGCTCTTCAGTGCCAATACGGTATAAGTAGGGCACTAATGTACCTTGTTGTAATACGCTTAAAATCAACTCGTCATTAGACTTCCATACCGGCGGCTTAGCTGATTCACAGGCAATGCCTTTTGCTTTGTGACTGGTGGCACCTTGCGGTGAGATAACGGAAAGTTCGCATCTGTCTTCAATAAATTGCCAATAGGCTAATAGCTTGCCTTGATGTTGCCATGCAGGGAAACCAACGCGATGGGCAAAAGTACGATTAAATAGCAGAGTGCCTTGCTTGTCTGTGATCGTGAGGGTTTTGATGTCTTTGATATAAGCCATTAAATTGTGCTCACGATGAACATTCACATCAAATTCTAAACCGAGTTCATAACTGACATCGTGCAATTGATAGTGGGGCTCTTCAAATGTCGGTTCTTGGCTATTAAAAAATGCCCACACGCTAAAGCACACAATTAAGATTGGTAAAACGGCAACGAGCGGGTGGATTTTACGCGTGCGTTCAATGGTTTTTACCACAGAGGGTTGGTCTTTGATTAACTCCACCTCAGCAATAAAGCAGTAACCTTTCTTCGGCACGGTTTTAATAAATTTAGGGTTACGCGAGCTGTCGTTGAGTAATTTTCGTAGCTTAGTTAATAGTTGATAAAGGCTGTTTTGTTCAACAATCGTATTTGGCCATAAGGCAGTTTGGATATGCTCTTTTGAAATGACTTGCTGGGCATTATTAATCAGCATGGCAAGCAATTGAGATACTTGCGGCTCAAGTTTTTCTATTTGGCCGGTTTGCCATAGGCATAGCTCATCTTTAGCTGCATTGAATTCAAATTCTGCGAATCTAAATGTGCCTTGTTGTGGCTGTTGAGCGATTTCCATAGCGGGTGAACATGCCTTTTATTGTTTTAACAACAAAAATACGGTTTTGCAGATGAAAGTCAATAAATATAAGACTTCTAGCAGCTTTATTAAGAAAAAAATCAGCTTTTTTCGAACTGTTTTCTGGTCATATGGAAGGTAATTCAACCGTCAAAGAGCAGTTATGAAAACACCCTTATTTTACGCATTAACGCTTGTTAGTTTTACCTCAGGAGCAAGCCAATCTGAGATCGTTCTCGATGGAAAGCTATCAGAACTTGTTTGGCAAGATGCCACCAAATACCAAACATTCTATCAAGTTGTGCCTGCAACACTGTCTGAGCATAAAAACAAAGTAGAAGGGCGTGTCTACAGTGACCAAAAAGGCATGTACATTGGCATGATTAACTATCAGCCAGCTAATCAAAGGCAAAAGCAATACAACTTACAAGATGCGTTTATGCAGGCAGACTTTAATCGCTTTGTTGTCGACTTTTCGGGAGATGGCAGTGGCGCATACTTGTTTGCAGTGACCTTAGGTGGGGGGATCCAAGATGCGGTGTTAACACCGCAGCTGGCGACCGACTATGATTGGGATGGCGCTTGGCAATCTGCCTTCTATGAAAGCGAACAGTTTTGGTCGATAGAAGCGTTTATTCCTTGGCATGCGGTATCGTTTCGCCATAAACAAGATGCACATGGCTACTCGCAAGTAGGTGTGTCACTGCAATTATATGATCTGGCAAAAAACTATATTTATGGTTCACAACAGCAAACTACAGGAAATAGCGACTTTTACCTAGAAATGCCAAAAGTAGAGGTAAAAATCCCCCAAAGTCAGCAATGGGCATTTGTGCCATATGCAAGCTACTCAAACAATTTGGTGGCGAATGATAGTGAAGCAAACTTAGGCTTTGATTTAGTCTATAAACCAAATCATCACCAGAAGTTGAGTGTGGCTGTTAACCCCGATTTTGGTCAAGTTGATAGTGATGAAGTAGTACTTAACTACTCGGCAGTAGAGACTCTCCGCACTGATAAACGTCCGTTTTTCACACAAGATATTAGTGTGTTTAGTATTCCATCTGAGCGAAATACAAAGCTGATTCATACCCGTCGAATTGGCGCGAGTAGTGATGATAATAGTGAACTGATTACCCCAATCGATGTCGCTGCACGGTTTGTACATCAAGGTGAAAACTTACAGTTGGCTGGTTTTGCGGTTGCTGAGGACAATTTGGCCTCAGATGCGGGCAAGGATTTTTATGCCGGGCGAATTAACTACACCGAGCAAACGGCAGCTAAAAATTGGCAAACTGGCATGCTGGCCACTAAAACCAAACGCCCATGGCTTGCAAGAGATGCATATACCTATGCATGGGATAGCCAGTACCAAAGTGATACCTGGTCTGGGCAAATGGCACTAATGCGCACGGATGTTACAGAGGCAAGTAGCAGTGAGCAGGGCACAGGTGTATCGCTCAATGCCAAGTATCAGTTCTCAATCAATACTTCACTTTCAGCGAGCTACTTAAGATTGGATGATGCTTTTGATAATAATGATTTAGGTTATAGCGAACGTAATAATTGGCGCACCAGTGAAATAAAGTTTAGCCATGCAATTAATACTCAAAACAACTGGTTTAACCGCATCTTACAGCGCGCGAGTTTTAACTATCACAGTGATGATAGTGGCTTGAAGTTAACCAGCAATCCGCAGTATCTAGTGAACTTCAACTTAGAAAATGGTGGGCAATTTGAAACGGTTGTTAATTACTTTGCTGGGGCATGGCACGATAATTTAGGCTATGGCACCGATGCGGTGTACGTTGAAGATAATTGGACGACACGATTCATGTATATCAGTCCCTATACAGGGATGTTTAGCTGGGCTGCGAGTTACCAAAATGATCAAGAAGGCTTAAATGGTCGCGCAGATCAATATGCGATTGATTTAACCCTAATGCCACATCCTAATTGGCGGATTGTATTTAATAACTATTTTCGAACAGGTGATGGCTGGTTAGTTGCCAATCAGCAGAATCTGATCACTGAATACGATCGAGATTACTATGCTAATTACATTAAAATCTCTGGGTTAGTGATGGAGAATTTGGAGTTTAGCTCTACATTTCAATGGGCCAATTTAAAAGCTAAGAGTAAAGATGTGTTTCGTGTCAGTAATGGTGACTTGGTTTCACAAAACTTGGATACGAGCTTTGATGACTCTCGTTTCAATCTACAACTGAAATTGCGTTATAAAATGGGGACTTATTCTGATGTGTTTTTAGTATATGGCCGTGGTGGCACTGAATTTATTGAGCGTGACTTGACGCAAAATCGTTTTGCAACGTTGGAGAATAGCTGGCAGCAGCCAGATCAGGAATTTGTTACGTTTAAAGTAAGGTACTTGTTTTAATCGTTTTTTAGCTAACAACAAAGCAAAAATCTAACTGCCCTTAGATTTTTGCTTTTTTCTTGCCTCTCACAAGCTTTATCCAAAACGCCAGTTCAAACAACACACCAAATATAATTACCAAAAAAGTACCACTTTGAAATGAAACCGTATAAAAGAAAATGGCAGTGATAAGCAGCGCCGCTAAAACTAGGTAGTGAGTAACAGTTGAAAACATATCGATTCCTTAAGCGTTGGCTTTAAATAGCAATTGATTTTGGCCTGCGGACTTTAAATAAAAGCGAATTTCTTGCCCTAATTTAGTTGTCACTTGGCTGATAATAAAGTCACCTAGCTTTTCGAGTTTAGCTAAATAGTTAGTACGATTTTTAAAAGATTGCTTTGTTAAGCTCTGCTTTTGACCATTGATGTAAAGTTTAGCATCTTGCTGATCATTCTTTGTTAAACGTATTTGCTGTCCAGCTAATACCAATTTATATGTTTTAAGCATAATGCCTCCTTAATTCAATGAGGCTAGACTAACCGAGTGGTATTTGAATAAAGATGAAAAGTGCTAAAAGGCGATTTGGGGTGATAACTGGTGTTATGTGTTGTGATTAGCCCACAGATTGATCATGCTGATTAAATCTTTTTCAACCAGAGGTTTAGATAAGAAATCATCCATTCCAGACGCTAAGCACTTTTCTTTGGTCTCGCTTTGGTTGCTAGCTGTTAGCGCGACGATTGGCGTTGTGATCCCCATTTTACGGATTTGCTTCGTGGCATCAAAACCGTCTAGCTCAGGCATTAAGCAATCCATCAAAATAATATCAAAGGTACTTTCTTGTGCTTTGGCAACGGCTTCAATACCATTGTTTGCAGTAGTCACTATGTGATCAGCTAGCATTGCTTTTGCAATATGTTGATTGAGAGGCACATCATCTACTAACAAAATATGCGCATTTTCAACATTTGCTAACCCATTAATTGTTCGTGTGTCGACTCTTGGTTTTTCCGCTTCTTCACAGGGCAGGGATACGACAAAACGAGAGCCTTTACCTAACTTACTTGCCACATTAATTGTGCCACCCATTTGTCTTACTAAGGCATTACAAATAGCTAACCCTAAACCAGTACCACCATATTTTCTTGTAGTGCTGGCATCCGCTTGTACAAATTTGGTAAACAGGTTATCAACTTGCGATTCGCTTAAGCCAATGCCTGTATCGACGATGGTAATGTTAAGCGTATGCTTAGCTGGGGCTGTATTCTTTAATTCAACCGACACCGATACGGTGCCTTGCTCAGTAAATTTAATCGCATTACTAATTAGGTTTATCAATACTTGTTTAACGCGAACATCATCAAGGGCAATAAAGGTTGTTTGCTTGGTGTAATTGGCAACAATACTGACATCTTTTTCTAATGCCGTTGCGTTAAACATATCGACTACGCTTTTAAGCATTTGATTAATTTCACATGGCACAGGATGCAGCAATAACTTGCCTGCTTCTATTTTGGAAATATCTAAGATGTCGTTGATTGTTGCCAGTAATTGTTGTCCTGAGCTTGTGATTACGTCAAGGTGTTGTTGTTGTTCGTCCGACATGTTCGTTTTGGCGAGTAAACTTGCAGTACCCAGTACACCGTTGAGCGGGGTGCGAATTTCATGGCTCATTACAGCGAGAAAGTCAGATTTGGCTTGAGCCGCCATTTGGCTTTTTGTTGTTTGCTTTTCTAGCTCTTCTTGCTTAGTGAGTAAATTATCCAGTAAATCATTGTGAGCAGTCACTAACTCACCAATTTCATCATTACGTTGAATTGTTACTTTTTGCGGCTTGCGCGAGCGAATGCCAGCTCTAATTGATTCAAGTAACTGATAAAGAGGAAGAATGGCTTGAGAACGAATTACATAAATGCTGAGAGCCATAGTGATGGAAAAACCAAGCAAAGCCGCGAAGAAAATAGATTGATTTGATAAGGCGATGTACTGCCCAAGTTGCCTTGTATTGATAATTAAAATAATCACAAGATCTTCCAGTGAACTCAGATCTTCAGAAACGGCTTCGAAGCTGGCCAAGTAAATTAATTGATTATCAAAATAATAATAATTAGGAAATTGATTGAAATTTAACTCATCTAATAAATGGCTAAATTTAAAATGGGATGAGGTAAATGACTCACCGATCAAATCAGCTTGGTTACTAGCTAAAATAATGCCAGAGTTTGCTTTTGCAATAAGTACATGATCAACCGCATCGTTGGCGCCAATGGCACTTGCAACACGCTTAAAATTGGCTGGGTTAATTCGGTTTGCAGAAGATACAATAATACTTTCGATGATTAATTCAGCTTCATGCTTCATCATCGTTTTTGAGAGTTGTGTTGCATTATATTTATTAAATATTACTAGCCCTGCCAGCACCGTAATATAAATAATGCTAAGCAAAAGCGTAATGCGTTTTCCCAGTGTTAAACCTTCATTCACGCTTTATTCCTACCGATAAATAGTTTGGCAGCTGAGTGCAATCAAAAGAAATCGAGTTAATTTTATTTAGTACCGAGCACACCTGTTCCATATTATAAGAGACGCTTTTTAGTGTTAAGTCTGTTTTTTGTTCAGCTGCAGATAACACTTTAATACCAGCTAGTTCGGCTGTAAATTCATCGGCACTTATGCCTTCTCGTTTAGCCATAATATTATTGGCTTCAATCGGGTGTTTTTTGGCGTAATTTAGCGCTGCCTGCCATGCTGAGTGCAAGCGAGTAATTAGTGTCGGGTCTTGTTTAACTAAATCAGTTGAAATGGTTACAACATCTAACACGGTTCTTGGGATCTGGCTCGAATTAAAAATGCTGTGTAAATTATGATTATTGACGAGTAGATTGGAGTAAGGCGGGTAAGTTACATAGGCATCAATAAGGTCTTTTGAAAAGGCATCTGATGCATCGAGTTGTTCAATATTAAGCATTTTTATATCTTCTAATGTCATCCCTTGTTGTGCTAATGCTTGATGTAAAAAAAACGCACCGAGCGCGCCAAGTTCTACTCCAATGCGTTGGTTTTTTAGCTGCTTCAGTTCATCGATAGTGGGTCGAGCAAGAATTTGATCTCCGCCATTTGAGTAGTCAGTTACTAAGACAATGGATATTTGGGTTTTCTGCTTAGTGGCTAACATCACAGCTTCAACCATAGTGCTGGTCATGGCATTTACTTTGCCTTGATGAAAAAAGCGTTTTACTTCTGCAAGTGAAGGTGCCTCAACAATTTCAATGTTTAGACCTGCTTGTTTGAATAACCCTTTTTCTTTTGCTAGGTAAAGATATTGATAGCCAGGCCACGGATTTATTGCAAGCTTAATAGTTGGGTTGCTAGGTTTGGAGCAAGCGCTTAAAAGTAAGCATAATAAACCAACTAAAGGGGCCTTAATCCAATTCATTCTTTGTCTTCTTCTTTCACTTTTATATTTAGTATAGAAAACCCTGCACTAAGTGGTACAAATCCAAGTAAAAATATGAAATTCTTCAATATTCTAAATTATTCAGCTGTTTATTTTTGCAGGAATAGCCAAGAATACACACGTTCGCAGGCCAGCAACGATCAAAAATAACGTGATAATGTATTAAGGAATATAAAATGACATTAGGTGAAAAATTAAAACTGCTAAGACAAGAAAAAGGGCTTAGCCAACCCGAGTTGGCCGAACAGGCGGGAATAGAACAATCGTATTTATCTAAATTAGAGAATGATAAATCGCTGCCATCCAATGATATGTTTCGCAAAATTCTTACGGCGTTTCAAATATCAATCGCTGATTTTCTCAACGATGAATTGGTGCAAAAAGATTTACAGCGTTTAAAGCAAATTCCAGACGTTGAGCAATTTCTAACGCAACAGTCACATAATCAATTTATCAAGCGCCGTAACTTTTTGTTGCTTGCGAGTATGAGTATTGTACTGGCCGTGACTTTATTTTTTATTGGTTATAGTAAGCTTATTTTTAACGAATATGTTTACCACTATGAATCTATTGGCGTGATTAAAGATGATGAACCTAATGACATATTTTCACGCTGGGAAAGGTACTATTTAAACGTGGGTGAAACACTGACCCCACAACAGCGAGTACAAAAGCAAAAATCATTAATGCTTGAAATGGCAAAGCGACGCGCCACACTGGTGCAAATGACGCCAGAGTATAAAGGCCCAAGTTTTACCGAGACTGTTGCCGGTGGCAGGCGCATTTATAAACTGGATAATTTAATGAGTAAAAAAATACGCCGTCCAGTTAACTCTTGGCTACAAGTACTGGGTGTTTTGTTGTTTGCATCAGGTATTATGGGTTTTGTACTTGAAAGGCGCTTGTTTAAATAACCCCTGATGAAAGCCAAAAGCACTTAAAGGGTCTTAAGTGCTTTTGTCGTTAGCCTATACCAATCTACTGACTAAAAAAGCTAACCACATAAACAGTAATAATAATGAACTTAAGCCAAAAGCATAGGTTCGCCTTTTAAGGTTGTGTGCTTTAAGGTGTTCGATGGAATGCCATAATCGCAATAAAACATAAAGCCATGCGGCAAGAATCCATGTGGTATCTTGAATGGCGTTAGATGCTATAAATCCCAGTAAAACAATAAATAAAATGGGTTGCTGAAATTGATTATCATAACTGCGTCCCGCTAATAAAATATCCTCTGGCATCGCACGGTAATCCAAGTTTTGAACTACCTTATAATCAAGCTGCTTTTTTCTTACTGCAATTATGCGCTTGCTTGCTGCGTAAATAAGCAATGCGAATATATGCAGAACAATGATCAAGATCGGGCCATAAATCCAATTAGTATCCATATTAATTCTCATATTCATATTTTATGACCTAGTTTAATTGCAAAAACCTTGCTATAACGTGTCTTAACTGACTAAAAAAGGTTAAATAAAGACAATGCACAAAATAGGAATTTTGATTAATCAAGGCGTAATGGCAACAGCTGTAACGGGTGTGATTGATGTGCTCAATGTCGCAAATAGCATTTACAAAAAGCGTACGGGCGCAAATGCGGATGCGTTCAGCTGGCAGCTTATTGGAGTTGATAAAAAGTATGTAGAGTCTAGCCAGGGCTTAGTATTTAAAGCTGATGTATGGCTGGAAGAAACTACCGAGTTTGATGTTGTTATTTGGCCGGGCAGTCAATACCGTAGTGACACCGAACTTTGGCAGCTATGCAAAAGCTTAATGCCCTTTCATCAGCATATTAAAAAACTCGCAGAAAGCGCCGAATTAGTGATGTCGGGTTGTACAGCAGTGCCATTACTGGCGCATACTGGTTTGTTAAAAGATAAAAAAATCACAGCAAGCTGGTGGTTAGATAGTTTTTTTCAGCGCCATATTAAGGGCTGTAAACTCGATACCAGCGAAATGCTAAGACTAGATGGCAAGTTTCTAACATGTGGCGCGACTTCGAGTTTCTTACTGCTTACCTGGTATCTAGTGCGCCATTATTTAGGTAAAGATATTGCTGATACTGTAGCCCGCTATTTGCTGATCGATACTGAGCAAGTAAAACAAAGTGCGTTCTTTGCATTGAATGACTTACCTGCGCACCAAGATGGTGAGATGCGAAAACTTGAGCAATGGATAAGTGATCACTTGGAGACAAGTATTGATGTATCAACCATGGCGTATAAGTTGAATATCAGCGAGCGCACGTTAACGAGAAGATTTAAAAAGCTGCTAGGTGTTGCGCCCATGCAGTATGTGCAAATTGCACGTATTGAACGCGCCTGTGGCTTATTAAAAACAACTAATAAAACAGCGCAGCAAATAGCACTCAGCTTAGGTTATCAGGATGATGCCGCTTTTCGAAAGCTATTTATCAAGCACAAAGGAGTTGGCATGGGTGAATACCGACGTAACCGCGAGTTTTTTGAATCATAAAAAAGGGGCGAGTGTCCCTTTTTTAATTAGGGTCTGTTGACCTTTCAAGTTCGTTTTTGCAGCAGTTTGATTGGGTTTTATACAAGGCAGAGGCTGCGTGGCATAGTTATTCTATGTGAGCCAGCCGATAACACAGTAGAAAATCCAATCAAGCGCTGCCGAACGGTTCTTTTGAGCGCAATTTTCTCATTGTTACCTGCATGGATGCAGGTAAGGGGCGTTAGCAGGACGCGGAAGCTTTGCTCGATATTCGCTTAGATTGCTAGGACACACATCGAGCGCCGCGATAAAATCACGCTCAAAGAGAACAAAAATAGAACAGCAAAGATCAACAGACCCTAACCGTTATTTAATTAAATCGATTTCGACTTTGCCATCTTTAATCACTAAGTCGACTTGCTCTAACGTGCTAATGTTTTCGAGAGGGTTACCTTTAACAGCAATGACATCAGCAAATTTACCCACATCGAGCGAGCCTAATGAATCTTGCTTTTTAAGCATGGTTGCCGCATTGATAGTGGCAGCTTGCAGGGCTTGTAATTCGGTCATACCAAATTTTACCATACGGCTAAACTGATGGCCGTTATCACCGTGTGGATACACGCCAGCATCTGATGCAAATACCATATTTACACCTGCTTTAACGGCTTTGGTAAAGCTCGCGCGTTGACGAGAGCCGACTTTACGCTCTTTATTTAAACTTTCTTCTAAAATACCGGCTTTCTTACCTTCGCTAAGAATGTATTCGGTGTTGTAAATGTCCATCGAGAAATATGTGCCTTTTTCAAGTGCTAAGGCAATTGCTTCATCGTCAACAAAACTAACGTGCTCAACCGAATTTACCCCTGCTTTAATGGCTGATTTAATACCTTCGGTGCCATGGGCATGCGCTGCAACGGTTAAACCACGCAGATGTGCTTCCTCAACAATGGCATTCATTTCTTCTTGTGAGTACTGCTGTGCGCCTACTTTGGTACCTTTTGAAAGAACCCCACCAGTTGCACAGAATTTAATAATATCGGCGCCATACTTAATATTTTCGCGCACTTTTGCACGAACTGCCCATGGGCCGTCAGCGACGCCTTGACTCGTCACGGCATGTTCATGAGTAAGTAAGTTGTTATCACAGTGTCCACCTGTTACACCTAAGCTAGGGCCCGCAGCAAAGATTCGTGGACCAGGCACATCGCCATCAGCAATCGCATCTTTAAGAGCAATATCAGCATAGCCTGGTGCACCTAAGTTACGCACTGATGTAAAGCCAGCCTCTAAAGTACGTTTTGCGTTTCGCACGCCGGTAATTGCCGAGCGCTGAGTGGTACGTTGCAGGCGCTTATAACCATGAACATGGGCATCACTGGTGAGGTGTACATGCATATCAAATAAACCAGGTAACAAGGTGTAGCCTTTTAAATTCATTATTTTTGCGTCGGCTGCATACCCTTTACGATTGGATTTACTAACACTGATAATTTTATTGTCTTCGATTACCACGGTAGCTGGTTTAATTAGTTTGCCGCTGGTGACATCGAGCGCCGCATCTGCATTGAGTACCAACTGTGCCGCACTAACTGAGAAACTAGCGAGAGTGGCTAATGCGATAAGTGAGTGTTTGAACATAATTTTAAACCCCTGTTGATTTATGTCTGTTATCCCATAGCAATGCGAATTAGTGAAGAAAAACTCGACAATTAACATATTTAAAATCTTTTTTCGAAATATAAACGTAACATCAAACATATAGCGCTAAAATTATGAATAAGAATGCGTTATATTTAGTGTGCATAAAATCAACAGGAAGTCATAAATGAAAGCGTTACTTGTCAAAATCTTGGTACCGATTGGTATTGTTTTGTTAGGAGTGGTTGGGTTCAGCCTGATAAAGGCAAGTGCCGCGGATGATGGAGACAAGAAACCTGTTGATACACGCCCAACCGTTAGTGTTAAAGCATTAAAAGCCGTCGAACACCAAGTATTATTAACAAGTTTTGGTGAAGTAAAACCGTTGGAAACGACTCGCTTGGCTGCACAAGTGTCTGGTGAAGTAACAAGCTGGCACAAAAACTTTGTCGCGGGTGGGTTAGTTAAGCGTGGTGAAGTCTTGTTCTCAATAGAAAAAGACAACTATCAAGCTGCATTACTTCAAGCTGAAGCGGCGCTCACGAGTG
The DNA here is from genome assembly GCF_000788395.1 of Pseudoalteromonas piratica. Classification (NCBI taxonomy): domain Bacteria; kingdom Pseudomonadati; phylum Pseudomonadota; class Gammaproteobacteria; order Alteromonadales; family Pseudoalteromonadaceae; genus Pseudoalteromonas; species Pseudoalteromonas piratica. Next base: position 672,910 of record NZ_CP009888.1, on the reverse strand, counting down.
CACAAGCTGCACTGATTGAAGAGCAAGCAAAAGCACAGGTAGCTGAAGATGAGGCGGCGCGTTTTCCTAATAAACCGCGCACCGATTTATTTTTAAGAAAGCCGCAAGTATTAAGTGCGCAAGCACAAGTTAAATCTGCGCAGGCAGCACTTATGCGTGCACAGCGCGATTTAGAGGATTGTGATGTAAAAGCACCTTATGACGCACTGATCATTTCGCGAGAAGTCGGGGTTGGTCAATTTGTTAATAAAGGCACACAAGTGGCCCAATTAAACAACATTGAAACAGCAGAAATTATTGTGCCAATTGCTGGCTTTGATAGTTTGTTTTTACCTGCGCCATTAGCTGAAACACCCGTTAATATTTCTTACAAAGGTATAAATAGCTTTGTTCGCCAAGGCAAAATTGCACGTGATTTAGGCGTAATTGACAGTGCGACTCGCATGAGCCATATCGTGGTACAAGTTGAAGACCCTTACAATCTTAAAAGCAAGGGCAGTGACTTAAAGTTCGGCAAATATGTCGAAGTTTCGTTTGCCGGTAAACAGCTTTCAGAGGTGTTTAAACTGCCCCAAGAGCTTGTTAACAATCGCACTGTTTGGGTTGTTGATGATGAGCAAAAACTTCAGGCAAAAGAAGTCAATGTGTTACGAACTGAAGGCGCGTATTTCTTAATTGATAAAGGCCTTACAAACGATGAAAAGCTAGTGCTCACTTTACCTGAATACCCACAGGCAGGTATGGAAGTAAAATTAGCAGCTAGTAATGCAAGTGATGCGCTGAAGTAAGGGCCAACCATGACGAATAAACAACAAACAGGGCTCATCGCTTTTTTTGCCAATAACTCAGTTGCTGCCAATTTAATGATGTTTTTCATTATATTAATGGGGGTTGTGAGTTATTTAACCATTCAGCGCCAAATGTTTCCGAGCATTGAAATTAACTACATTACTGTTAACGCTAATTATCCTGGGGCATCGCCACAGGAAATTGAAGAAGGCATTTTAATCAAAATTGAAGAAGCAATTAAAGACATCACCGAGGTAGAAAAAGGCATTTCTCGTGCGTTTCGCAATGGTGGTAGTTTGACGCTAGAAATTGATCCAGATAAAAACTTAGCTGAAGTGCTCGATAAGGTAAAATTAAGAGTTGATGGTATAGCCACATTTCCTGCAGGCATGGAGCCGGTTACGGTATCACAAATAGAGTTTCAGCAAGATGTAATTAATATGGCTTTAGTTGGTAACTTACCGCTCACCCAACTAAAACCAATTGCGCGTCAAATTGAAACTGAATTATTACAATTAAAAAATGTTTCATTGGTTAACCTAAGTACGCCTGACGATGAAATTGCAGTCGAAATTCAACCTGATCAATTACGAAAATATAACCTCACGTTGAACCAAGTGAGTGATGCCATCAGACGTTATTCTGCCAATATATCCGCGGGTCAGCTTAAAACTGATTCAGGAATAATTTCGGTTCGTGTTGAAAATCAGTTTTATAAAGGCGATGAATTCCGCCAAATTCCAGTTAAAGTTGGCAGTAATGGCGCCAAGGTTCTACTCGGTGATATTGCTGAGATAAAAGATCAATTTGTTGAAGGCGAACGCTACTTCAAAATGTCAGGTGCCAATGCGATTTCATTGTCAGTAAAAGCAACCAAAGATCAAAACATGATTCCGGTAGCGGAATCAGTGAAGAAATTTATTACTGAGCGCAATAAAACACTGCCGCCAGGAGTAAAACTCGAAACCATCGTTGATATGACGTACTACTTAAATGCACGTCTGGATATGATGCTGAAAAATCTGTTTCAAGGGGCGATACTGGTCGCTCTAATGCTAAGTTTGTTCTTACGCTTTAAATTAGCATTGTGGGTAATGGTTGGCTTACCAGTGTGCTTCTTAGGTGCCATGATGATGATGCCGATGGTTGGCGTTAGTATCAATATTGTGTCGTTATTTGCGTTTATTATGGTACTAGGTATCGTGGTAGACGATGCCATCGTGATAGGTGAAAGTGCATACAGTGAAATTGAACGATCCGGCCCAGGTGTAAACAGCGTGGTACGGGGTGCGCAGCGCGTTGCAACGCCCGCCACCTTTGGTGTATTAACAACTATTGCGGTATTTGCACCGTTTACCTTATCCAGTGGCCCTGAAAGTGCGTTTTTTGTCAGTATCGCGGCCGTGTCAATTTTATGTTTAGTCTTTAGCTTAATTGAGTCTAAATTAATTTTACCTGCGCATTTGGCTCATACGCATTTCAGTGAAGTGAAGCCAGATGGCTTTAGAGCAAAGTTTAACGAACGCTTTTTTGGTTTCGTGAACGGTCCTTATCAGCGTTTTATTTTAAAGTGTGTTGAATGGCGATACGCGGTTTTTGCAACCTTCTTTGCATTATTAATGATAAGTGTTGGCTTACTTGCGGGTAATTATGTGCGTGTGGTACCAACGCCGAAGGTACCCCATGACTTTCCAACTATTCGTATTGAAATGAACGATAACGTGTCAGATACCCAGACCATTTCAGCGTTGCAATCAATCGAATCTGTCATTATGCAAATTGATAAACAAACTCAAGCAGATACCGGACAAACCATGATCCGCGATATGTTAGTGTTTAATCAAGGTCGTACAGAAGGGCAGTTGGTGGTGCCATTGGTTGATGAAGAATTAAGGCCTTATAATACATTTGAGCTCTCTCGTCGTTGGCGTGAAGCACTGCCGGCAATTCCAGGGTTAAAATCCATTAATATTCAAGATGATGTTAATGGCGGCGGCAATGATGGTGAATTTGGTTACTTACTATTCGGCCCAGATATCGAAACGCTCAATGCGGCAGGGCGCCAGTTTATAGCTATGTTGCAGCAGCAAAAAGGCTTATTTGATATTAGCTCGACCATCGATCCTGCCAGCAAAGAAGTGCAAATCAGCTTAAAACCGGTGGCTTATGATTTAGGCCTTAACCTTGCCAATATTGCGAATCAAGTAGGTGCCAGTTTTTATGGTGGTGAGGCGCAACGCGTTATTCGAAATGGCGAAGAGGTACGCGTGATGGTGCGTTATCCTAAACTAACGCGTGAAGCATACTCATCGCTTAAATACACAGTAATTACCACGCCAAATGGTAAAGAGGTGATGCTTGGCGATGTGGTCGATCTCGTTGAGAAGCCGGGGATCAGCTACATTCGTCGTGAAGGCGGCTATCGCAGCGTCTATATTTGGGGTGCAATTGATGAAGAAGTTGTTGAACCAGATGCAGTCGTTAAATCGGTAAAAGAGGAATTGTTACCCCAGCTTAAAGAGCAATTCCCAACCGTAAAATCAGAACTAGGTGGTTCGATTGAAGAGCAGCAAGCACAAGCGAATGAACAAAAGCTATTCTTTATCGCTGGTATGTTTATTGTGTATATATTGCTAGCGGTGCCGCTAAAGAGCTATTTCCAGCCCTTGATTATTATGTCGGTTATCCCGTTTAGCATGATCGGCGCGATTTGGGGGCATTTCTCTTTTGGTTTAGATATTTCCTTAATGTCTACTTTTGGCTTAATTGCGGCGGCTGGGGTAGTAATAAACGACTCCTTGGTTATGACCGATTTTGTCAACCAAATGCGTGCCCAAGGTGCCACCATTAAAGAAGCAGTAACAAAAGCGGGCTGTGCGCGTTTTCGTGCGATAACCCTGACATCCATCACCACCTTTGTGGGGGTGTTGCCAATTATGTTTGAAACGAGCCTACAGGCACGTTTTGTTATTCCGATGGCGGTAGCACTAGGTTTCTCTGTGTTATTTGCCACCTTAGTGACTTTGGTATTAGTGCCTTGCATGTATTTAATTTTGCAAGATATAGGCAATGGGCTTTCAGCGCTTATTAATAAGATAAGAGGTCAACGAAGCGCTAAAGTGAGTTCACTAAGCTAATAAAATGTCTAAATAAAGCCCTAATTATTAGGGCTTTTTTTTGCTCTAATGAAAATGTTTAAAATTTACACTTTTGCTAGCAAATCTTTGTTCCTCGACTACACTTTTCTTAGAATCTATTGATTGCGGCTATTAAGCAAGTGCTAAGGATCGCATAAGGATTGCAAAGTGGAGTTTAGTTTGAAGAATACCATGTCACACTCAGCCGAGTGTTTGCGAAAAGCTGTCCCTTTAATGGTCAAATACAACATTGCAGTAACGCCTGCTAATTATGCCCTTTGGTATAGTTATGTTTCAGGTAATCATCCTAACTTAAATCAAAAATTAGACTCAGCGCTCAGAACTTATGGCACTTGCCCACCTGCGCTATCAAGAGATTTATTTGAAGAGTTCCTCTCGGATAAAGATTTAGAACTGTTTGATTCGGTTGCGACAGAAATTAGTACTGTAATTGCTTCGGTTGAGAAAGGTGTTGGGCAAACCCTTAATTCTGCCATTGATTTTAGTGAAGTTTTAAATACCTGCAATCAAGAGTTAGATGGCTTTTCCAGTAATGAGAATACTGAAAAAGACATTCTTGAAGTGGTGAATAAATTATCTGAAGAGTCAAAAAGCATGCAGCAAACAGCTGAGCGCTTTCAACAACAATTACGTGCCGCCCATAAAGAAATATCGAGTTTGCGAAGCGAACTTAAAGAATCTAAAAAGGCAGCGTCGAAAGATGGATTAACGGGACTAAATAATCGTAAATCATTCGATGAAGATCTTGAGCTTTTATGCAATAGCCATCACAGCATATTAAAGCTTTATCTCACCTTTGTTGATATCGACCACTTTAAAAAGTTCAATGATGACTTTGGCCATCAAAAAGGTGATTTGGTATTAAAAGTTGTCGCAGATAGGCTGACAAAACATGCTGATCAACTCAATGCTGCTTATCGCTATGGCGGTGAGGAATTTTGCATCTTGAGTCAATTTAAAGACAAGCGAGAGGCAATTAGCTACCTTGAAAAAATTCGTATTGATATCGAAAAATTAGCACTTAAAGACAACAAAACAGGTAAGGCCCTGCGCAGTATCTCAGCAAGTTTTGGTTTAGCTGAGTATGAAGGAGAAGCCCCTGAAATGTTTATCGAGCGAGCCGACCAGGCTCTCTATAAAGCGAAAGAGTCAGGTCGAAACTGCATTATTGTAGCTTAATTAAAGGCAAAAGGATGACCACATTAATTGAAATGCTTGCGATGCAAAAAGCACAGAGTGAAGGGCGTTTAAAAGTGACTGCTGATGATATTATGTGGGCACAAGCTAACATTGATTGCTTTGAAGCATTACGAGATTGTATGGGTCTTGATGTTGCTGATAATGACGTGTTGTTTGATGATCAGCTAAATAATTGTTAGTTGCAGCTAAAAGGGTAGGTTAATAGGCGCGCACATTGATAACTTCATACAATGTAAAACCAATTTCAAGACCAATTAGTGTTAGTAGGAAGCTCAAGAGTACTGATTTTGGTACTTTAGCACAGCAGTATGCGCCTAGCGGCGCACCAATTACAACAACAGGAATTGCGGCGAGCACATATTGCGATATTTCTGCAGTTACATTTCCAATATAGAAATAATTAATGAGACTTGCGAATACAGAAGTTGCAGCCATTAGTAAGACTGAACTTGCTGTTGCAATTTTTAGGTCAGCCTTAAAATAGAGCATAAGTAGCGCAAAAATAGCGATATCGGCACCTGAACCAATTAACCCACTAACAACCCCTCCTAAAAAAGCTACCAAAACAACAAGGGTATTTTGTCGTTTACAGCTAAGGTCGATAGATAAGTGCACCTTACCACGCCAATGAGCTCGTAGTAATGTGATGGCAAAAACCAGTAAAAAAACACTAAACAGTGATTTTGTCATAAGCCGAGGAATTAAATCGGCAATGAATAATAGGCTAATAGCAACACCTGGCAATGCACCAATAAGCGCTAGTAACACCACAGAACGATAATATTTAATACCACCAAAAATAATTGTGATGCTTGCTGCTGTCATGCCAAAACTCTGAATAGCGAGTGAAAACACTTTCGCCGTTGTAGGGTCAATGGCCAATACTTTTGTCATCACAGGAAAGGCCACAGCACCGCCACCAAGCGCGGTTCCTCCGGCTACAAATGAGCCAAACACCATGGTTATTGCAATGCTGATTTGCGACAAAAAGTTGGCAAGTGCTGAGTGTATACCTTGTAGAGAAAGCCAAAAAATATAAACAAAAGCGATGCACAAAAGCGGAATATAGTGTTGGAAGTTTTGCTTTTTATAAGTCATGTACAGCGCTGTCATTTTTATGTGGTGATAAAAGTATCAAAAATCTCATAACAATGACAATTGAATAAATTTGCAGTTATCAAAGAGGAATAAATAAAAGTTATAAGATCTAAACAGGTTAAAAATCTGTATAAAAGCAGGTTAGGCCTTTTTAATTCGCTCAACGGCTTAATAAATCAAGAAGTTAGGTTATAGTTAATAATACAAGCGATTAATCCCAAAACGAACTTATCAAAATTATATGGCAACAATATTAATTACAGGTGCGGCGCAACGCATTGGACTCGATATAGCAAAACACTTTATCGAAAAAGGATTTCAACTCATCATTACTTATCGTACCAAACATGACTCTGTAGCCGAGCTTGCTGAACTTGGTGCAATTTGCTTGCAGTGTGACTTTGAAGAACCTGGTGCGGTTGACTCGTTAGTAGAGCGTGTTAAAGCGCATACCTCAGAGCTGAGAGCAATTATTCACAATGCATCAAGTTGGGATTGTGAGAGTAAAAACCCAGACTTTAATGGCCTATTTGATAGCATGATGAATATTCATGCCAAAGTACCTTATTTGCTTAATTTAGCACTCACTCCTTTGCTGCAAAATACCAACGCTGAGCACAGCGACATTATTCATGTAACTGACTATGTGGTTGAAAAAGGCAGCCCGAAACATATTGCTTATGCGGCAAGTAAAGCTGCCCTGGATAATCTCACACGCTCTTTTGCAGCAAAATTAGCGCCTAAGGTAAAAGTAAATTCAATCGCTCCTTCGTTAATTATCTTTAACGATCATGACGATGAAGCTTACCGTGTTAAAACGCTTAAAAAATCTATTATGGCGCTTGAACCCGGCACAGCAGAAGTGGTTAATGGTGTTGAGATGATTCTTAATAGCAACTACATGACAGGACGTACATTGCAACTAGATGGTGGTCGCCACCTAAAATAGGACAGGACAATGGAAAAGAAACTAGCTGAAAACTACCTCAAAATTATCGAAGCGGTTGGCGAAGATCCAAACCGAGAAGGCTTGCTAGACACGCCAAAACGGGCAGCAAAAGCGATGGAATATTTAACCAAAGGATATCGCCAAACGTTGCAAGAAATTACCAATAACGCTGTTTTTAGTTCCGATGCAGACGACATGGTATTAGTGCAAGATATTGAGTTGTATTCCATGTGTGAGCACCATTTATTGCCATTTGTAGGTCGTTGTCATATTGCTTATATTCCTAATGGCAAAGTGCTCGGCTTATCAAAGTTTGCGCGTATCGTTGATATGTTTGCGCGCCGCTTTCAAATCCAAGAGCAACTTACTCATCAAATTGCAGAAGCTGTGCAAGAAGTAACCAATGCAAAAGGTGTTGGTGTGATTGTTGAAGCCAAGCATATGTGCATGATGATGCGTGGTGTAGAAAAACAAAACTCTAAAATGCGTACCTCGGTTATGTTAGGTAACTTCCGAGAAGATCCTAAAACTCGTAATGAGTTTCTGCAGTTAGTTAAGGGGTAATTTATGCTGAATGCGATAATTAATATCACCAATTTACGTTTGCGCACTTACATTGGATTTAATCCCGAAGAGCGGGAAAAAAAGCAAGATGTTGTCATTAACATCGAGGTGCACTATCCGGCGGATATGGCGTGCGTGACTGATGAGGTCGATCAAGCCGTTAACTATAAAGTGATTACTAAAGCGGTAATTGAATTAGTCGAAAATGGCCATTTTTTATTGCTTGAAAAGCTGGTGGCAGATGTACTTGAAGAGTGCCACCGCCATCCGAGTGTTACCTTTGCAAAAGTCTCAATCGATAAACCTCATGCCTTGCGTTTTGCTGACTCAGTATCGCTCACACTTGCATGGCAAAAGCAAAACTAAATAAATTGCAGCGCCATAGCAATAACTATGGCGTAACGCACTGCTTTACCAATGGACACGAGTACAACAAAAACACCAAAGGGCACGCGCATAATGCCCGCTATAAATGTAAGTGGATCGCCAACTACTGGTAGCCATGCAAATAACAAACTCGCTCTGCCATAGCGATTAAAACTGTTTTGCGCTTTTTCCAGTTGTTGTTCAGACACGGCAAACCACTTTTTGTTTTTAAAGCGATTTAACTCCTTTCCAAGCCACCAGTTAACGCAGCTACCAAGGGTATTGCCTAAGGTGGCACTTACCCATAGTAATGCAATGTTATTTTGTTGCTGAATCAGGTATGCGAGCATGCCTTCAGATGCCGTTGGCAGTAAGGTTGCAGCGATAAATGCGGTAAAAAATAACGAAAGGTAGCTCAAATAACGGTTTCAATTATTGTGTGATGATGGCTTGACGCATGATGCTAAATTTTTAACACTGAGTCCAGCGCAATAATTATATGGAATATAAATGAAAAAGCTTTTACCACTGGCCCTAGTGGCGACACTATTTGGCTGTGCTCAAACAGAAAACAACCAAGTTACCTATCAAAAGCCAAATTATGAAACTTATATAACACAAGGACAGACATTTCCTATCACTCAGTTTACCAACGCACAAGGTGAGCTTGTGGCGCTGGCAGAAGATAAACGTAAACTTGTATTACTGTTTGCCACCTGGTGCAGTGACTCGCAGCGTTTTGTGAAACAGTTAATGGCCTCTCCATTAATTGCCGACCCAGACTTACAAATTATTGCCATAGGCCGAGAAGAGAATGCGCAAAGTTTAGTTAACTTTTCTGAAAAATTCGCAACGAACTTCACCATGGTAGCAGACCCGAATCGTCAAATTTATAGTCAATTTGCCAATGCAGGGGTGCCACGTATTATCTTATTAGATAACCAAAATCGTGTCGTATCCACATTGATTGGTGAAGCACCCAATACCATTGAAAAAGTGCTTTGGTAATAATAAAGAAACTTATAACGCGTAAATTCGCGGATTGGTCGTTTCCAGTTGCAGCATCATGTGGGATGTTGTAATAATTGGAACGATAAAAATTATTAGGGGCAAACTATGAAAATAAGAACATTAGTTCTAGCTGCTGCGATTGCTGCACCAGCACTTGCAAATGCTAACCCTGCATTTAAAGAAGCAGAGGACGCTATTGAGTACCGTCAACAGGCGTTTCAACTGATCCGCACTCAAATTGCTAATATGGGTGATATGTTGAAAGGTAAAGTTGAATTTAATGCTGAAACATTCCAAATGCGTGCTAACAATGCTGCGGCATTGTCAAAAATGCCTTGGGAAGCGTTTTATGCGGGCACTGAGAAAGGTGACACATCTGCTTTGCCAGCAGTATGGTCTGATAATGAAACTTTCATGCAAAAAGCCAATGCCTTTGCTGATTATGCTGACAAACTAGCTGTTGCAGCGCAATCAGGTGATCCTGCGGTGATTAAACCAGCGTTCGGTGCATGGGCAAAAGGATGTAAAGACTGTCATAAGTCTTTTAAAGACTGATTGCTACACATTAATGCTCAAGTATATAAAAGGTCAGCAATTGCTGACCTTTTTAATATAATTGTTTAAATGCGACGTTAACTGCTATCCCAATAACGTTTGTACTGACTCCGCACCCCAAGTGGTAAGTAAAACAGCTAGTAAAACAGCAAAAATCACAAAGCCTATCCAACCACTCTTCATTTTGACGCTTTGTGGGTAACTTTCTGATGTTTTGCCTGTAATCATAGGTGGGACGAGCGCTTTACCTTTCAATTTATAAACCACAATTGCACAAATATGTAATGCGATAGCGATAAGAATAAAATCAAACATTTGACGGTGTAAGCTGCTCGCAAGCGTGGACAAATCACTACTCACCATTGCTACGAGAGGGCCGTCATACATAATATCGTCAGTGGTCATTAGCCCCGTAATTGCTTGCGTTAATAATAGAATGAGAAACGCGATCACCATATAACTACCTGCTGCATTATGGCCCGGAGCGTCTTGTGAGGCCCCTTTAATTGCTGCAAATGTTTGTTTAGGTGAATGAATTAGCGCTGATAACTTTGCTGTGTCACTGCCAATAACGCCCCAAATAATGCGTGTCACCAAAAGCGAGAACAAGCTAAATCCTGCGACAAAATGTAATTCCATTAGACTGTTTTCAGCTGAATAATATAGAAGTGCGATCAGTGCGACCATACTCCAATGGAAAAAGCGGATAAAACCATCCCATACTTGTGTTTTTTGCATATCGCCCCCTGACAATATTCTTCAATAACTGACATAAGAATAAAGATATGTTGCCATAAATCAGCTAGATTCGGTAAGTAAATACGTTAAACGTTACGAAAAATGCTATCGAGCAATTTTGTACAATTTTTAAAAATTTACTTAGTTATACTGACACTATCGCTAAATATTTTAAGACGTAATAACGCCTTAGATAACAGAGAATATCGAAATAATAAGTCTCATTAATGGAAAAAACGGTTTTTCAATATCATCATGAATTAAATGGTTTAGAAGTTCTGCAAGCACAATACAAGCAGCAGAATTTTGCTCGCCATAGTCATGAGGGGTACACCATAGGGTTAATTGAAAACGGCGCGCAGCGCTTCTTCCGCAGTGGTGCTAATCATGTTGCGCCAGCGAGCAGTATTATTTTAGTTAACGCAGATCAGGTGCATAACGGCCAAACTGCCACCGAACAAGGCTGGGGTTACCGTGCTATGTACCCAACACCTGGGTTATTTGAAGGCCTGACCCATGATATTGGTGAAACGCAATTAGGCGCTCCTTATTTTGATCAAGCGGTGGTGTTCGATCCTGTGCTGGCAAAGCAAATGGCACAAACTTTTGATTTACTCGCGACTGAAAAAAGCACATTAGCTAAACAGTCAGCGCTTTATCAACTGCTAATTAATCTAATAACTCGCCACAATAAGCGTTCATTTTGCTTACGCGGCATATCACGGAAACCCCAATTAGCCACAGCGCTTGATTACTTGCGAGATTATTACTTCGATAATATAAGTCTTACACAGCTGGCTGCAATTGCCAATATGAGTCCCTTTCACTTTATTCGACAATTTAAAGCGGAAACAGGGATGACTCCACATGCCTATCAAACGCAATTCCGTGTTAATCGGGCAAAGCAAATGTTACGCTCTGGACTTGCTATTAATGAGGTTGCAGTGGCAGTTGGTTTTTACGATCAAAGTCATTTTCACCGTTATTTTAAAAAGAATATGGGGTTAACCCCAAAGCAGTACAGCAAGGCAATAAATGAAAACAGCAATCGCTAAAGGTTTTTGGGACATGTTACCGCTCAATTTAGCGGTGATCCCATGGGGAATTTTATGTGGCTCACTTGCCGTGCAATCTGGGTTCAGTCCATTAGAAGCCCAGTTAATGTCGCTGTTAGTGTTTGCTGGTTCAGCGCAGTTGGTAGCAATCGAGTTAATTGTTGGCAATGCATCACTTATCACCATTTTAGTTACCACTTTTATTATCAGTGCGCGTCACTTTTTGTATGGCTTGAGTGTGCGACACAAGTTAATTGATAAACCGCTAAAATGGCGATTAAGTTTAGGTTTCTTATTAACCGACGAGTTGTTTGCATTTTCCCATCATAGTCGTGCTTACCAAGGCAAAATTCGCTTGGTATATGCGTTAGTTGCTGGTGGTAGTTTTTATATCGCATGGAATATTTGGACCTTGATTGGCGTGGTTGCTGGCGCCATGTTGCCTGACTTAACTCAGATGGGTTTAGATTTTGCCATCGCATCTATTTTTATTGCCTTAGTGATTCCGAGTATTACTAATTGGCCAACCTTATTTGCATGTTTAGCTTCGGCAGTTAGCATCGTGGTATTCAAATTGTGGCAAGTTGAGCTGGGGTTAATATTTGCTGCTTTGTTAGGAATGAGTGTGGGTTATGCACTTGCCAGTAAACGAGGTGAGAAGTGATAGAAATTATTTTACTGATGGCATGCGTTACTTTTACAACACGCTTTTTATTTTTATCTAAACGCCTACCGTTTAGCATAGGGCCGAAAATGCAACGCTTTTTAAGCTTTAGTGCACCTTGTGTATTAACCGCTATTTGGGTGCCCATTGTGTTTGTGCAAGAAGGCAAGCTGGCGATTTCATTGAATAATCCCTATTTAATTGCTGCCTGTGTGGCGGTGTTACTGGCATATCGCTTTAAGAATTTATACATCACTACGGTTGTAAGTTTAGTGGTGTTCTTTTTATTAAAGCTCTAACTGAATTTTCAGTTAGAGCTTGTTGTGTCTTTAGAGCGATGCCTTAAGTACTTCACGGCTAATATCGAGTGTGACTTGTTGGTTTTCACCGAGAGCAACCATACCATGTCGTTCAAGTTGCTCAACAATCGCATCCACGATTTCTTCGCCTAATTGGTAATCGCTAAAGCGTGTTGGCATGTTTACTGAGTGGAAAAATGCCACTGTCTTTTCGATTGCTAGATCAATGGCAATGTTATTATCTTGCTCTGAAATGCCCCAAATACGTTCAGCATATTGCAGTAATTTAGCTTCTTTTTGTTGGCGCATTGCATGCATCATTCGTGGTAACACTATGGCTAACGTTTGTGCATGGTCTAAACCATAAAGCGCCGTAATTTCATGACCTAGCATATGGGTTGACCAATCTTGTGGTACACCTGCACCAATCAGGCCGTTTAATGCCATGGTCGCTGACCACATTAGGTTTTCACGAACCTCCATATTGTCTGGTTCAGCAAACACACGAGGGCCTTCTTCGATGAGTGTATGTAATAAGCCTTCAGCGAAACGATCTTGTACTTTTGCGCCGTGGTCAAATGTGAGGTATTGCTCCATTACATGAACAAACGCATCAACAATACCGTTGGCCAGTTGTCTTTCAGGTAGCGTTTTGGTTACTTGCGCATCTAGCACAGCAAATTTAGGTTGTACTTTTTCGCTAAAGAACGGCAGTTTATCGTTGCTGTCGAGTTTCGAAACAACCGAGTAGCTATTCGATTCTGAACCAGTTGCTGGCAGTGTCAGTACCACACCGATAGGTAAAGCGTCGGTTACCTCTGCGGCTTTTGCCAGAATATCCCATGGCTTGCCATCAAATTTTGCTGCTGCAGCAATAAACTTAGTACCATCAATGACAGAACCACCGCCTACGGCAAGTAAATAATCAATGTTGTGCTCTTTAATTTGTGCAACAGCGCGCATAGCTGTTTCATAGCTTGGATTTGGCTCAATACCAGAAAATTCAACCACCTGATGTTCGCTTAGCGCATCAACTACTTGCTGATAAATGCCATTTTGCTTAATACTGCCACCACCATAAATGATCATCACTTTGGCAGATGAAGGGATTTCCTGTTGAATTGTTGCGATTTGGCCTTGACCAAAAATAATTTTCGTTGGATTTACAAAACTAAATTCCATGATATTGCCTCAATTAGGTACGGTAATTAAGGCCAGTTTAGCGTGTAACAACACAGGGATAATCCCCCAAATTGACAAATAACTTTTGCATCTGTGCAATAATGGTTGTGATAGTGTTTTTATTTTTGCTGTGGAGTGGATATGGATTGGCAGGGTATTAATGAGTTCTTAGCGGTTGTTGAAAATGGCAGCTTTACTCGTGCGGCAAAAATTTTAGATGTCTCAACATCACATGTCAGTCGCAGTGTTGCTCAGTTGGAATCCCGTTTGGGGGTGGCACTGCTAAAGCGTACAACCCGTTCATTGAAGTTAACCGAGGCAGGGCAACAATATGCTGCATCACTTAGCTCTATCCAATCGGCTATGGAAGAAGCCAATCTAGCACTGCAAGGTGAGCAACAAGAGCCTAAAGGTACTATTCGCGTGTCGTGTGCAGGTGATTTTGCGGCAAAGCACGTCGCACCTAAATTAGCACAGTTTTGTCAGCGTTATACTCAGGTATCTATGGTGATGGACTTTAATAATCGAAATGTTGACTTAATTTCTGAAGGCGTCGATTTAGCGATTCGTTTTGGTCGTATGGCTGATTCCAATTTAATCGCACGACCATTAACCACACGAGTTATGACGCTAGTTGCGTCACCCGATTATCTAACACAGTTTGGCGCCCCCACTCATCCTGAGCAGCTTATAGAGCATAATTGCTTGTATGCGGTCACTAATCGCTGGCGCTTTAAAGTTGATGGCGCTATCAAAGAATATAAAATTTCCGGCCGCTGGCGCAGCAACAATGGTGAGGCGCTACTACAGGCATGCTTGACGGGTTTGGGTATTGCGCACCTTGCGCAAGATATTGTTGAGGAATATGTCTCAAATGGGCGATTAGTCAGTTTATTAGCGCCCTATCAAGTTGCTGATAACGCTTCGTGGTTAGTTTACCCAAATCGCGATTTAATGCCGTTACGTGTGCGTTTGTTGATCGATTTTTTAATTGCAGAGTTTAATCAAGATTAATACTTCAATTTTTGAACTATTATTGCGCGATTGTGTCGTGCACGATATATTTTACTGCAATAGAGGAGAAAGCATATGACACCGTTTTATCAATTAAGCATTAATAGCCTGCAAGGGCAAAAAATCGATTTTTCAGAGTATCAGGGCAAAGCAGTATTAGTGGTTAATACTGCTAGCAAGTGCGGGCTTACGCCACAATACGAAGGACTACAAGCACTTCACAAAAAATACAGTGATAAAGGGCTGGTTATTATTGGCTGCCCATGCAATCAATTTGGTCAACAAGAGCCTGGTAGCGCCGAACAAATTCAAGGCGAGTGTTTAATTAACTATGGCGTTGATTTTACGATGACTGAAAAAATAGATGTAAATGGTGAAAACAGTCACCCGCTTTATAAATATTTACGCACTGAGTTAAGCGGCATTTTGGGCAATAAAATTAAATGGAATTTCACTAAATTTTTGATTGGCCGTGATGGCAAGCCGTTAAAGCGTTTTGCGCCTACCACAAAACCTGAAGCATTAGAAAAGTACATTGAACAAGCTTTGGCGCAGTAGCCATGGCCAGTAATGCTGATCAATTATTAGAAAACCAACTTTGCTTTCCGATTTATGCTGCGTCACGCTTGGTGACGCGGCTATATCAGCCAGAGTTGGATAAGCATAAGTTGACCTATCCCCAGTACGTAATTCTATTGATTTTGTGGCAACAAGATGGTGTTACAGTAGGAGAGATAGGTCAGCAAGCTATTTTAAATAACAACACGCTAACGCCAATTTTAAAACGCATGGAACAAAGTGATTTAATAGAGCGCCGCCGCGATGAATGGGATGAACGCAAAGTACGTATTTTTTTAACCCAACATGGCCATGCTTTACAGCAGAGCCTTTCTTGCTTGCCTTCACAATTAGTTGATAAAGTCGGGTTGGACCTTGAAAAAGCAAAGCAATTAAAAGTGTTATTGGGTGACTTAATGGATAAGCTCAACGACCAGTTTTAGAGCTCATCCCAATAGTTATGTGTTTCATCCATACCAATGGATTTGAGCAGGCGCTTTTGTTCTAAAATATCTTCTAAGCGTTTTTTCACTTCTCGCTTGTGTTGGCTATCTTCGCTGTGTTCAAGATCTGAATTCAGCGGCTCTTGATTATTTATGTCTTGGTAATTGTCTTTCATGATCACCCTCAACATTACAATTTAAGCACTCATAATCAGTAAAAACCCATATTGCTGTTAGCGCAAGTAATGGTGTTAAATTTTAATTGGTCAAATTCAACAATATAGTGGTTAAAAAAACCATTTATTAGTTTTAAGTATTTATTTCCCCTCGTTATTTTTAGCCTGATTTTATTTATATTGTTGATAATTATTGGTTTTTTATTTTTGGCATTGAGTTTGATAAAGGTATAACACTTAGAGAAAAAATTAAAACGCGACAGAAACGGGAATCACTATGAAAAAATTAATTATCACAACAGCAGTAGCAGCATGTATGGGTCTATCAGCAAATGCAATGGCGCACCAAGACGGTCATGATAACAACATTAACTTTTCATCAGATAGCTGTAATTTAAAGTTCAACAATAAGCTTTCTATCACCCCTGAGGTACTTAATATTGAAGCAGCATCAGGTGTGGTAGCAATTGATCAAGATGGCAATCTTCAAATAAATGGTGAAGCGCAGTCTCTGTCGGCAAGTGATCAAACCCTATTAGCACGCTACTCGGATGATGTACGAGGCCAGGTGCCACAAGTGGCTGAAATTGCTATGGAAGGTGTTGCACTTGCGGGGGTTGCATTAAGTGAAGTTGGCAATGCATTTGGTTTAGAAAACATGGCTGCAATGGAAGAGATCATGTCGGAAATCGGCGAAGAAATCCAAGATGCATTTTATGACGGTGGCACCTTTGTAATGGACCAAGGTCGTTTTGATAATATTGGCGATACATTCGACAATAAGTTTGATGAAAAAATGGAACAAGCGATGGAAGAAATGATGATGGAATCCATTGGTAGTTTATTGATCACCCTTGGTAGCGAAATGATCAGTTCAGGTGGCAATATGAATGATTTTGAACAGCGCATGGAACGCATGGGTGAACAAATTGAAGAGAAAGTTGAGCTGCAAGCGAAGAATATTGAGCAAAAAGCGGATCAAATGTGTCACGACTTTAAAGCACTCGCACTGCAAGAAGATGAGCTGCAAGCACGTATTCCAGCTCTCGCAAATTACGATGTATTTAAAGTAGAAACTAAAAAGTCATCAATCTAATGTAAGTAAACATTAGGCATAGCGTCAGTCATCATTTTAGGGAGCATTAGCTCCCTTTTTAATTGAGTTGTTCAGCTTTTAAGTGAACTTTCCCATAATGTTCGGGGATCTTTTCGGCAATGAAAAAGTTGAGTAAATCTTGGTCTAGTTCACCTTTACTTGCGAGTTGTTGCATTATGCCAATGGCCTGTGACAGGGTCTTCGCTTTTTTATAAGGCCGATCCGAGGCGGTGAGAGCTTCAAAAATATCAGCAATTGCTAAAATACGCGCTTCAAAGCTAATCTCATCACCGCACAGCCCTTTGGGGTAGCCGTTACCATTAAGTTTTTCATGATGTGCACCTGCGATCTCAGGCACTCTGCTTAAATGTTTTGGAAATGGTAGCTTCTCAAGAATTTCAATTGTTTGAATGATGTGATGGTTGATTGCATAGCGCTCTTCAGAATTAATAGTACCGGCACTCACGCTTAGATTATAGAGTTCACCAAGATTATTTCTTAACTCGGGCTGTTGTAAATTATATTTAGTGCTATCGCAGCGTAAGTTTTGATTATAAAGCAAGTGACTTGGTTTATCGGCCAAAATACTAAGCTCAGAAACCTCAGGGTAATCAGTGTATTGCGTTAACTCTTCTTGTGATAACCCTAGACGCTCATTAAAATATGGTTGCCAATTCAGTTGTGCGATTTCATGGAGTTTGTTTTTGTCACTGTCTGATACAAACTCAGCGCTATTGCAATAAGCTACATGCGCAAAGTCACTTTCTAACTGCTTTATTTGTTTCATTAATTTAGCATTGACTGCGCTTTTATCCGCACCGGCTAAGATTTCTTTTAGCGCGTCAATTTCTAAATCACGTTTTACTACTTCAAAACGCGTTCTAATTTCATGAATGCGGTTGTAAATGGTTTCTAATCGGGTGGCTTTGTCCACTATGTATTCTGGCGTTGTGACTTTACCACAGTCATGTAACCAAGCCGCGATGGAAAGTTGGCGCCTCGCACTTTCATCAAAATGAAAATTAGGAAACTGCGTGGATTGACTCGCTGCTTCAGCAATTTGTGTGGCAAGCTCAGGCACTCGTTGACAGTGTTTACCCGTATAGTGAGATTTAGTATCAATCGCACCCGCAATGACTTGAATAAAGGAATCGAGCAACTTCTCTTGTCTATTGACCAGCTTTCGCCCTTCAATTGCGACACCAAAAAACGCGGCAACTTGCTCAGCAAGCTTAAGACTAATGTGCTCTTGCGGCATACTTACAGGATAAAAATATATTTGTAAGCCAATAACCTGTTGCTCGCGATTTTTTAGCGGCACAAGCACTTGGTAGCACTCTGAATCGGCTTGTGAAAACAGGGTTTGTAACGTTTCAGGTAATTTATTTATCTTTGTTGTATCACAAGTAGTGTATAACGCGTGCCAGTCGATATTGGGCAGATTATCGAGCGTGAATTTTTGCTTATGATACTGTAAGAATTCCGCTACTAATGCTTGGTTTTTCGTAAGAAGAATCAAACACCCTTCGGCATGCATCATTTGCATCGATTTTATGGCTATTTTATCGAT
This sequence comes from Pseudoalteromonas piratica, assembly GCF_000788395.1. Taxonomy (NCBI): domain Bacteria; kingdom Pseudomonadati; phylum Pseudomonadota; class Gammaproteobacteria; order Alteromonadales; family Pseudoalteromonadaceae; genus Pseudoalteromonas; species Pseudoalteromonas piratica. Next base: position 654,425 of record NZ_CP009888.1, on the reverse strand, counting down.
TAAATGTTGTAAGTTTTGTTCTTTTGAAAGGGTTTCAAGCAGGCTGAAAAACTCCACTAAGTTACTGTGAAGAAGTTCTAAACTATGAGCTAGTTCTTCAATTTCAGTTACTTGGGCATAGCGAGTTGATTTTTTAGGTGCTTCGAAATTGGCTAACTGTGACGCATATTCGTTTACTTGACGAATGGGACGCGTCATAAGGTGAGCAACAAAATAACTCAAGGGTAATACTAATAAACATAATCCAATAGAGATAAACAACCATTGGTACAGCTGTGCATATATCGGTGCGAGAATATCTTCTGCTTCGGTGGCAGCAACTAACATGATGTTGCTACCTTCTTCATTATTTATTTCTGATGCACTGATATACCATGACTGATTTTTAGTTTGTATTTTCGTAAGTGAATGACTATCCGATGATCTTACCTGTGCTGCGGAGTGAGCTAACCACGTTTGCCAAGGGGCAATTTGTTGGTTATTTAATTGAATATTCTGACCATCTTGTAACGCTAAAAGCTTATTTTGACTGTTCATTAAAAACAGCCAAGTGTTAAATTTGAGTGCGTCATGACGCATGCTTTCGGACAGAGCTTGTGAATTAAGGTCTAGGTTTACCGTGAGTTGATTAACTTGTTTCACCATCGAAAACACTTTTTCGTTGCGAAAATTGTCAAGATAAGGCTCAACCACGGTAACCTTGTGAGCGGTTTTGGCTTGTTGGTACCATGGACGCTCTTCGATATTAAGTGTGGCGGGAAGTGCTTGTTTTTCGATTAGTGTTAGCGCTTGATCATAAAAAGAACGAACTTCTTTATTATCGTTTATCTTTTGCAGTAAAAAATAAGCGTTGTGTGGTGCGCCAAATAAGCCTTTTGTTTCGGCAGATTTAATTTGGTGCAGTGCCCAAAGGGTATTATCTGCTGTAACGATCATTATGGCATCGGCATGTTCGTCACTGTGTAAAAACATACTGAGTTCGCGTAACAACAACGGGGGAAACTCTTTAAGGAGCGCTTGCTTTGCTTGATAACGGTAAATAAGGCTATTGATGACTTTGTGTTCGTTACTGTAATCAGAACGAATACGTGTTAGCACATCTTTGAGCGCTTGTTGATGATTATTGAGTGCTTGAGTTGTGGCATACTCCAAGCGATTTTGATAATTCAGATAAATAAATGTGCTACTAATGAGTAACGACGACATCAAAACAGCAATAGTCGAAAATGTGATAATGCTCAGTTTTGGCATGATTAACTCACTGCAATTAAATGATTTTTATCGTTAACGCATTTTTAGCTACTGCAATAACTGCTGGTGTATAGCCTGCTGACTCTCCATCTGCTTGAATCGGCAGCCCCGGGGTTACGATTTCAAGTTGTCTAAATGCGTGTTCCTTCACTTCAGGTAATTTTGTATGTGTGCCGCGGTAGAGCTTTGGTAACGCCAGTACTTTTTTTAATAGTGATGTCTTTTCAACACTATAGCGCATTAAGTGGGATGAACTTAGCTCAGCTTTTGGCGCTATTTTCATGCCACCACCAAAGTATTTACCATTTGCAAACACCGTTAGAAAGTTACTGTACTGTACTTCTTGGCATTCTTGCTGCAGTGATAAGAGTGACTCTTTAAAGAAGAAAAGACAAGTAAATGCATGATATAAATAACTAAAACGTGCTAGCCACCCTTTATTACCTTGGGTTCTCTCAACGATTTCAGCATCAAATCCAACCCCTGCACTGTTAATAAAGTAACGCTCATTTACTTTCCCCAAATCAATACTTAAGGAATGCTTACTATTGACCAGTTGTTTTAACTGATTATTGCTGTAACCAAAATTACGCATAAAGTCATTACCGGTTCCGCAGGGCAGCACAGTAATTGGTTGTGTGCAGTTCGCCATGCAATTTGCTAATTGGTGTAGCGTGCCATCACCACCAAGCATGATAACTTCATCATATTCATTGAGATGTTGTTGGAAAAAAAGCTGATTGTCAGATAAGACAGGAGAAGTGGTAAATACATAATACGTATGTTGATGCTGCTTTAAATAATCAATAAGCCAAGTTAACCAATATTTTTTTTGTTTATTTGGTAAGGGATTTAAGACAATTAAATAATGTTTATGCATGAAATGGAGATAATGACAACGTTAACTCTAAGCTTGCCCGTTAAAGGTTTACAGGTCAAATGCATAGGTAGTACAAGAGTGCTTATGTGAAGTTAATATGCAGGATTGATGACTAGCTATTCGCATTAGAAAATCTTATCTCAAAAATGTAATTTTATTGATTGGATTTTAACCGCCCAAGAGCGCAGAATAGCACTTAGTTAAACAACAGGAGCAATCACATGACTAAGCAAGCGTTAAATCAAGGTGGCCAATCTCAAGGTCAATTAACTCGTTCAAATAATGGTAAAAAAAGTTTATTAGCTAAGTTAAACCGCTATGGCAAAAAACTCGCATTAGCAGGCGCAATCGCATACAAATAAACCATGGTTTATTGGCGAAAAGTCGCACCTGTTTAAAAAGGCTGTAATTTTAGATTACGGCCTTTTTTAATTTATTTATCTAATGACTTATTTTGTAATTAAGTTGTTTAAATAAATTTTAAACTTGGCTTAGGTAAGTTTAATTGTTTCAACAAGCTTAATTTAACCAGTGTGATTACTATATGTCTCGCGTTCCTGTATTACCGTCGGCTGTGATTGACGCAAGAATGTTGTAGTCGATGGTATTTTCAGGGGACAGGAACGCAATCCCAATATTGTTGTTGTCAGAGTTAATAGGTTGGTGAATTATTAGCTCTTTTTACTTCTAACAATATAGTAAACTCGCAGATTTACGGCTAACTTATTATAAACCTTTAGTTAGTTGTTAACCCATTTGAATGGAAAAGCAGTTGAATCACCTTCCTTATCAAATCCAAAGCCATCTTACGCATAAGCTGCTTGTTGCTTTAGTGATTCTTTCATTGTTCAGTTTAGCAATGGCCGGATTGTATTTTGATAGCTCCAATCGCTTTAAACAAAACGCACAAAAATCAGAATTAGTGCATAAAATCCTGAATCAATATTCCAATATTGCACTTTATACCTTCGAAAAGCTTGTTGCGATTGGCGAAATGTCTCGTAATGGTATTGTGCTCACACCTGAATTACGTCAAGAAAATGAACAAAAACTGCGAACTTCAATTGTTGAAGTACGTGATTCGCTATTACAAAAATTGGCGTTAGCGCCAGATTTAAGTTCACGTGATGAGTTGGCGGTACTTGATAAAGTGACGCAAAAAGTAGAACGAATAATTACGACCTCGCAAGAGATCCGCTCGTTAATTAACAAGGGTGAACTTTCAGAGGCGCAGAGTTTATATCGCTTGTTACAGCAGCAAGGTGTTCATGCAGAGTTTAATGCATTAATAAGTGAGGCGGTAAAACAAGAAAACTTACAAGCAGAGGCCATTCGCGACAACACGCAAGTAATGTCTGAGCGCAATAATCGCTACCTAGCAGTGGCATTAGGCCTATCAAGCTTGTTTATGATGCTTACTATTTGGTTTTTTTGGCAGCGTATTTCAAAAGCAACAAGGCAATTACAATTTGCTGCTAGTCAATTTACGGCTGGAAAGCTAGAGCATCGCATTCCAAAGTTAAAAGACAAAGAGTTTGCTAAGTTAGCAGAGGCCTTAAACTTTATGGCGAGCGAATTAAAAGCCAAGCATAGTGAGTTAGGGCTGGCGAAATTACAGCTCGAAGAAAAAGTGCAAGAGCGCACCAAAGAGTTGGCTCTCAGTAATGAAAAACTGGCTCATGTTGATAAACAAAGGCGTCAGTTTTTGGCGGACATTTCTCATGAATTACGTACACCACTGACAATTATCCGTGGCGAGTCTGAAATCTTACTGCGCAGTCAATCAGATAATGTGGATGACTATTTAGCGACCTTAGTTGCGGTTGTCGATCAAGTGAGCCATACCACAGCACTCATTGATGATTTAATGTTAGTTGCACGTTCTAGTGCTGGTGAATTAAACCTCACCTGTAGCGAAGTTAATTTAACTAAGTTGATCCAAGATATTTGTTATGTCTATCAACGTAAAGCACAGGAGCGTAGTCAAACTCTGAGTTTTGAATTGAGTGAAGAGGTTACACTCACTCTTGATGAGCGACGTATTCGCCAAGTTGTGATGATTTTGCTTGAAAATGCGCTGAGCTATTCAACCTCTGGTGCAGTCACAGAGGTTAAGCTGATGTGCCGTCAGCAAGTTGTAATTCTAAAAGTGATTGATTCTGGGCAAGGCATAACAAAACAAGAGCAAGAGCACATTTTTGAGCGATTTTATCGTAGCAATCGTTCAAACACGCCAGGGTCAGGCTTAGGTTTACCTGTAGCAAAAGCAATTGTTGATGCTCATGGTGGTCATATTAGTTTAAAATCAAACACTTCAGGTGTAGGCTCTGTAGCTACTATACTATTACCGTTAAATGGTGAGGAACGTAATGAGAATTTTATTAGTTGAAGATGATGATCGTGTCGCGAGTTTTTTAGAGCGCGGCTTACGCGCTGAAGGCTACTTTGTTGTGCGAGCCAGCGATGGAAAAGAAGGGCTTGATCTTGCCCTTGAAGGTGACTTCAATTTAATTTTGCTAGATATTATGTTGCCCGGCTTAAACGGCTTAGAAGTATGCCAAGCACTGCGAATTAAAAACTTTGAAATTCCAATTATTATGCTTACGGCAATGGATGCATCGCAGGATATTGTTCATGGTTTACGTCTTGGTGCTGATGATTATGTGACGAAGCCATTTGCATATGAGGAGCTTTTAGCACGCATTGAAGCAGTGACACGTCGCAAGCCAGCTCAAAAAGGTCGCACAAATACGCTTGAATTTGGATCTTTATGCTTTGATCGCGATAGCTACATCGTTACTTTGGCAGAGCAAGAGATCTCTTTAACTGTAAAAGAAATGGCAATACTTGAGTTATTGATGACAAACCCTGGTAAATATTTAAGCCGAGAGCGTATCTTAAGTAATGTTTGGGGCATGGAAATGGATCCAATGACCAATGTTGTGGATGTGTATATTGGCAAGCTTCGTAAAAAATTGATGTTACCAAACAATGATGAAAGCATGATAGAAACTAAGCGAGGTATAGGCTATCGCTTGGTATCACCAGAATAAATAAGCTTCTTTTATCCATTAAAAAGGGCGAACTCATGTCGATGAGTTCGCCCTTTTAACTTCAGGTAATTGTTGGATTAACGCTTTGCAATATAGGTTGCAGCATTGTTGTTAGGGTAAAGGTTTTTAGCCACTTTAGCTGCGTTCATATCTTGTAAAAACTGTGCAAGTGGTTTGCCGTCACATTGAATGTTCTGAGCAGCTTTACGAACCGTTTGGTGTTCCTGCTTAAGTAAACGACGCACTTTACTCACTTTATCATTTGCTGCCGCGGCGCAGATTTGTGAAGCACGGCTGCTGTCAGCAGGAACAACTTTTGCTGCAGCGTTGAAAGAAAAAATGCTTGATGCTGCGATGGTTGCTGTAATTACTTTATTCATGTCTCATTCCCTCGGATGTTTGGGTTAATTCGTTTTGTTGGTGTCTATATTAGGGATATTTTTGATAACGAAGTGAGCTAGGTGATTAGCGGTAAAGTTCGGTGATTGGTGGCAAACAGCAGTGATAAAGTAGTGAATAAAGCACTTGTTTTAATTGAATTAATAAAATCAAACTTCGCATTAAAATTTGCCGATAGGGCAAGTTTATAGCTATTTTCAAAATATAAAAAAGGCGAGTTACTTTCCAGTAACTCGCCTTTTAACTTCAGGTAATTGTTGTATTAACGTTTTGCAATATAGGTTGCAGCATCGTTGTGAGGGTAAAGATTTTTAGCCACTTTAGCTGCGTTCATATCTTGTAAAAACTGTGCAAGTGGTTTGCCGTCACATTGGATATTTTGTGCAGCTTTACGAATGGTTTGGTGTTCCTGCTTAAGTAAACGACGCACTTTACTTACTTTATCATTAGCTGCCGCGGCACAGATTTGTGAAGCACGGCTGCTGTCAGCAGGAACTACTTTTGCTGCTGCGTTGAAAGAAAAAATGCTTGCTGCTGCGATGGTTGCTGTAATTACTTTATTCATGTCTCATTCCCTCTGATGTTTGGGTTAATTCGTTTTGTTGGTGTCTATATTAGGAATATTTTTAATAGCGAAGTGAGCTTGGTGATTAACGGTAAAGTTCGGTGATTGGTGGTTAATAGCTGTGATAAAGGCAATTTTTCTAATTAATTTAATAAAAATGTTAATTTTTTGATGTTTATTTAAGCAAACAAACTTTTTGCTATTTACACATTAGAATAGGCTGAGTATTATTTTGGCCATGGAGAGATGGCTGAGTGGTTGAAAGCACCGGTCTTGAAAACCGGCATAGGTTAATAGCCTATCTAGGGTTCAAATCCCTATCTCTCCGCCATTTTATAAGTATTTGCGCTGGAGAGGTGGCCGAGTGGCCGAAGGCGCTCCCCTGCTAAGGGAGTATAGGGTTTGTAGCCCTATCGAGGGTTCGAATCCCTCCTTCTCCGCCATGTATAAAGCAAAAAACCCCGCAACTTGTTGTGGGGTTTTTTGCTTTATGGTGTGTGAAGAGAGGCTTTGGTTCGAACCCTTAGTTCGACAATCTTACCTACGAGAAAGGTCAGAAAAAATTGAGCCGCCAATGCGCCACGAAGTGGGCGAGTGCAGAATGCACAAGCGCTAATCCCGATTTCTCCATTTCAAAACACAAATTCAAACCTAGCATAATCTGTTTTGGGGTTTTTGTTTCAAAATACTGACAATACTAAACGCTGAGCTCATCTTTGCTTATTAATAACCCATTACGATCACCATAAAGCCAATCACCATTATGAATGGTGATATCTAAAAAACTAACAGCATTTACTTGATCGCCTAATCCTTGTTTTTTGGTTTTGCGTGGCGTATTACCTCTAGCCATAACAGCCAGTGACATGTGTTCTAATATCTCAATATCGCGGACGCAACCATTGATAACGATTCCGCTCCAGCGATTTTCAATTGCGTGCTGCGCCAAGTTATCACCTAAAAATGCAAAGTGTTGGCTGTTGCTTGCATCAACAACAAGCACTTTACCTTCACCATTGGTGCGAACTATTTCACCAACTAACGAGTTGTCATGGGGGCATTGAATAGTGACAGCTTGACCATAGAACTTTGTTATTTTGCCGAAGTGCAGTAACCCGGCTGAGGCAACTTGAAGTTGATCACCATAGTAATCGTAAAGATCGGGAGTTGTGAAGTCTGTCATTAGCAGTGCCAAATTATTTGCGGTAAATAAATTAAAGCACTGCTAAAAAGGTTAAATAAATTTATCTTACTAATAATTGTTATTTCTTAACGAAATAGCATTGGAATTGGTTACTTCGTTAGTTTAACCGCGGTGCCGTAGGCTAAAATTTCAGACATACCCGCCGCAACGGCACTTGTTGTAAAACGAACATTAATAATGGCATCAGCGCCCAAACGTTCGGCTTCGTCAACTAATCTTGCTTGAGCAACGGCACGAGCATCACTCATCATCTCGGTATAACCTCTAATTTCACCACCAACAATTGTTTTAAGGCCAGCCATAATATCTCGGCCGACGTGTTTAGAGCGTACAACATTACCGGTAACGAGTCCGAGCGTTTGTGTTATCTCGTAGCTTGCAACTTGTTCTGTATTGGTAATAATCATCTTGATACTCCTGTTTGATTTAAAACAAGCGTAAATGTTTTTGCTTCAGAGTTTTTTAAAGAATGATGGGCGGGAAATAAAACGGATAAGTGGAAAAGTGAGCTCGATAAGTTATCGAGCTCAAAAATAATTAACCTTCGTTTACAAGATTATGTAATTCTTCTAAAGAAGCGGCAATTTTAACGCCAGGTACGTTTGTACCAACGGTTGCTTCAAACGATCCTTCAACCGCTGAACGGAATGAAGTGAAAGAAATACGGTATACACCACGAACAAGCGCTTTAGTTGGGTTGTTCACATCTGATGTTTGACGAAGTAATGAATTGTAGCTCTGACCACCTGGATTTTGCGGTAATTCGCTGCTGTCGTCATTGTAAGTAAGTGTTTGTAGTGACTTACCGCCATTTTTGATCTTCGCTGGGTCAATAATGTCCATGCGGTCAAGCACTAGGTACGTATCAAAAAATGTTTTTGAATCTGAACCATAGTTTTTAGTGTAGTTAGCATTTACAAAGTCGCTATCCGCAGGCGTTGATGTTGCAGGTGAAACCATTGAAACACCAATTTCATCTACTGCAGCAGGAACCCAAGCGTAAAGGTAGTATGCGTCTTTATTTTTGTATTTGCCTTCAGGTTTTACTGATGCATCAACATAACCAAAGTAGTTGGTGTAGTTTGCATAAGGTAAGCGTGCTTCAACACCAGCTACACTTTGACTTACAGAACTTTTGAGTGCAGGGCCACCTGATGATACACATGCGCCTAGAGCGATAGTTGAAGATACGATAAGAAGAGCTTTTTTAAACATTAAAATATCCTTTTTAGTCCTTGTTATAAAATTGCGGAACATATTACATGTATTGGTTGATTTTTCAACAAACTTAAAGGCAAACAAAGTTTATCTAGTTAAAATCGTGACTTTGATATTGCTTTGGACTACAACCAAATGTTTGCTTAAAGCGACGACTAAAATAGCTAAGTTCACTAAAGCCATAATCGTAACACACTTGAGTAACAGCTTTTCCTTGCTTCAACTTTACAGCAGCGGCATAAAGCTTTTGTTCGACAATAAATGTTTGTGGTGTACAACCTAAATGGCGTTTAAATTCGAGATACAACTTACTGCGCCCCATGCCGGCACTTTTACACAGATTTTCAATAGAGATAGGCTGTTTTAAATTTTGCTTAATGTAGGAAATAGCTGATTGTAAGGCGTTGTGTCCAAGCAATTGGCTGCAATGTTGTAACACCAATTGGCGAGACTTATCTTGCAGCATACGCACTAAAAGTTCGCTAATGCCTAAATCAATGAGCACCTCTCGATCGCGTTGGTTTTCGCTAAATGTATCCACCAAACGCTGATAAAGTTGCTGTGTTAAGGGGTTATTACGCAATTGAAGGGTAGTAGCTTGTTCACTATAAAAAGCCTGCTCCAAACGCATTTTTTCTGCCACTTCTTGTACTTTCTGGCTATCAACTTCAATGGTCAGGCAGGAGGTAGGTATCTTGATATGTGCGACAGGAAAGTCTATTTCAACGTGTTCACCCCCAGCAATAATAAAGCTTTGCCCTGGTAAAAACTCTTGGCCAGATTGCATGCTGTGATGGTGCATTATTTTTTTACCTGTATGCATCGCACAGAACATTAACTGCTCCGCTTGAAAAGGTATTCGCTCACAGGCTTGATAAGTATCGTAAACACATAATTGCACATGTTCACTATTAAACGCGGCACGATTGTCAATTAAGGTGCTGATTTTACTACGCTCAAGTTGTAGTGACATGCCTGTCTCCCGAGTTTTACCGTTCTTCATAATGGCTAAATTGTGCACTCTCAGTCAAGTAATTTGGATGGAGAATCAAGCACGAATCAATTTTAAGCCCTAGTCTGTGTGAGCACATATATAAGTTGAAGCAACTTTCTAACAATAACACACATAAAGGAAAAACAATGATTTATGCTAATCCTGGGCACGCAGATGCCAAAGTGCAATTTAATGCACAATATGAGAATTTTATTGGTGGTGAGTGGGTTGCGCCTGTTGACGGCCAATACTTTGATAATACAACACCGGTAACAGGCGAAGTCATTTGCCGTATCCCACGCTCTAACAGTAAAGATATTGAATTGGCACTCGATGCTGCCCATCAAGCGAAAGATGCATGGGCGCAAACATCGGTTACTGAGCGCAGTAACTTAATGCTAAAAATAGCTGACCGCATCGAGCAAAATTTAGAGATGTTAGCCATTGCTGAAACTTGGGACAATGGTAAAGCAGTACGAGAAACGCTAGCGGCAGATTTGCCACTTTGTGTTGATCATTTCCGTTACTACGCAGGGTGTATTCGCGCGCAAGAAGGTTCAATTGGTGAAATTGCCTCAGACACAGTCGCTTACCATTTTCATGAACCATTAGGTGTGGTGGGCCAAATTATTCCATGGAACTTTCCGTTATTGATGGCCGCTTGGAAGTTGGCACCAGCTCTTGTTGCAGGAAATTGTGTTGTTCTTAAACCTGCCGAACAAACGCCTGTTTCAATTTTGAAATTGATAGAAGTTATTGGAGACTTATTACCTGCAGGGGTACTAAATGTGGTAAATGGTTATGGCGCAGAAGCTGGCCAAGCCTTAGCAACTAGTACGCGTATTGCCAAAATCGCGTTCACAGGGTCAACGCCTGTCGGTTCACACATATTAAAATGTGCTGCTGAAAATATCATTCCTTCTACCGTAGAACTTGGCGGAAAGTCACCTAATATATACTTTTCAGACATTATGCAGCAAGATGAAGAGTACATTAGTAAATGTGTTGAAGGTGCAGTACTTGCGTTTTTCAACCAAGGTGAAGTGTGTACCTGTCCATCACGTTTACTGGTACAAGAAGATATCTACGATGAATTTATCGCACGAGTGATTGACCGAACGAAACAAATTAAACGTGGTAATCCACTTGATACAGAAACTATGGTGGGCGCTCAAGCATCGCAAGAGCAATTTGATAAAATTTTAAGTTATCTTGCAATTGGCAAGGAAGAGGGTGCGCAATTACTCGCAGGTGGAGGCGTAGAGCAAATATCCGATGAGCTTGGTGGCGGTTACTACATTCAGCCAACCTTGTTTAAAGGGAATAATCAGATGCGTATTTTTCGCGATGAAATTTTCGGACCTGTGGTAAGTGTTGCCACCTTTAAAGATGAAGCTGAGGCACTAGCCATTGCTAATGATACCGAGTTTGGTTTAGGTGCAGGGCTTTGGACTAAAAATATGAATCTGGCTTATCGTATGGGGCGTGGTATTGAAGCTGGCAGAGTATGGACGAACTGCTATCACCACTATCCTGCACATGCTGCATTTGGCGGTTATAAAAAGTCAGGTGTTGGCCGTGAAACACATAAAATGATGTTAGATCATTATCAAAATACCAAAAACTTACTAGTAAGTTATAGCGATAGTCCACTGGGATTCTTTTAAATTCTAACTTTTAAACCCACCAAGGCTCTTTTAAGAGCCTTTTTTATTGCAAAAATGACGATAAAAACAGGCATACTGTTAATTTGGTGTAATGGTTTTTGAGATGCATGTTCTTATCTGTAAGAAAATATGTTTGTGATTGTGTTAAGTAATAAATTGCAGTAAATATGGACATAAACTAATCAAATAATGGACTGTCTATGTTGTTTTTCAATATTACAGAACAAGTTTTTGAACACGAACAGTATCTTCAGTGCTGCCTCTGCCAACAATGTGCAGTAAGTGCACAGAGCAAAATTAAATCTCTGCGTTTTGGTTTAATACCACTCTTTCCTTTTGCCCTAAAGAAAGCGTCTCATTGTGCTAATTGTGATAGCAAAAATGTGCCCGAAAATAGCCGTAGCGTTGAGGTACCAATCATTTCCATTATGAATAAATTTGTTGGCTTGATTCTATTACTCGTGTTAGCAGTGTGGTTTTGGCAAAAACACCATCGCGCTGTAGAAAATGAACTAGAAATAGTGCATAACCCACAGGTAAATGATTTTTACTTTTTTGACTACAGCAAACTCTTACAAGAAGATTATTATCAAAAGCGCGTGGTCGCGGCAAAAGTTATTGCTGTTGAAAATGATGCACTGACTTTACAATTTAGTCGATATAACTATTCGCGAGAGCGCGATCTTCAAATATCCGCTCGCAGCGATAATTTTGTGCAAGATGGGTATTTTTTCACTGCGGGTGAACACTATAGTCAGCAGCAAATAAAAGACTTATTTGAAAACGGCACCCTTTATGCTGCCTACAGGCCTCATGCGATGAAGTTATTTGGAGGTTTTGTTGTTATGCCAACAAAACCGAAACCGCTTTACCAGGGTTTTGAATTGAATAAGGCAAATCAAGAGGGCATTGCCTACTATCAAGAAGATGCCTTTTCGCTTGCGTTTGAATCTTTTACTCAAGCAGCTGAGCAGGGGGATGACTGGGGACAATACAATTTAGCTAAAATGTATTTAGATGGAGAAGGTACACAAGTTAATAAACAAAAAGCAGATTTCTGGCTTACTCAATCTGCTAAACAAGGGAATATTAACGCTAAGTTGTTATGTACCGAAGCCAAAATGTGCAGTGAAATAAGTAAATAGTTAAATAGCGCTTTCTAACTCTTCAATGCACGATTTACACAAATCGAGGTAACTGTGGATGTTGTTTTTAGTCCAAAGTTGCCTTTTTTGTGCACTCTCTTGCAAGATAAAGTTATTAAAGTCTTCGAAGGCAAAGGGGGTATAGTTAGCGATGTGATGTTTAAAGGCTTGTTGAACCGATTTCTTACCAAGCGCTGAATCACTAATAACACTTTCAGATGCCTCAACCAATAATCCAGTAAAGCGAAGTAGTTCAACCTTTGGCGAACCTGCACGCTGCACGCGAACAAAACGCTCATGCAATAAGTGTTGCTCTTCTTTTGCGAGTTCAATCACAATTTCACTTAAATACTTGGTCTCGCGATTGGCACCATCGAGCGTACTTGAAAGTTGTTTTGCTTTACGTTTGTAGTTTTCCCCACGCACATAGAGGAAAATCATCGCGAATACGGCCAGTGCAATACTGCCCATTATGGTAATGTTCATAGCTAACCTAATTGCACTATATTGTAAATAAACTAGTCTTTAGTAACTGATTTTTCAAGTATTATATCGTCCAATACAGACCACCTTCGCACATAAGGTCGGCTGCCTTTACCTAAAATCCAGTAGTCGTAAACTTCTTGTACCTTACCATTTGCACGACGAATATCGAGCCATGCATTAAGGTAATTAGCAAGATCGCTATGGCGCTTGGCGACTGCAAAGCCTGTAGGGTATTTGGTTTTAACCCCTTCAGGGACAACGACTCCGAAATCAGGGTAAAACATGGTCCACGCAAATCCTGCTTCGGCACTAATGAGCAGTGCATCAAACTTTTCGGGATTGGTAAAGAAATCGCGGTAGCTGTCGATATTTGTCAGCGCATAATGCTTGTTACGCTTAAACTCTTTGCCAAGCAAGGCTTGATATTCAATGGTGGCAAAATCCAGCGACTGATGAGCTTTTAAATCCTCTAGCGTTTGAAACTCCTTAATACGGTGATCCAAAGTCACCAAAGCCAATTGCAGTTCAAGTACAGGATCAGTAAATAGCACTTTCTCAATATCATCGAGGTTAATTTCTAACCCTGACATTGCGATATCGAAATAACCTTTATTTAGGTATTCAGTAAGTTGCGGTTTGTTAAATGGAATAAACTCCACTTGAACGCCGAGGTCTTCTGCCAGCTTATGGGCTAAGCTAATGTCGAAACCAACTAACTCATCATTATGATTAAAATAACTAAATGGCACATTGTCAGCAATGTATCCGACTCTAAGCAAATTACGCTTTTTAATTACACTAATGTTTGTTAGTGATAACTTACCACCTTCATAGGCTTTTGGAACATGGTTGAGTACGTGCTCAGGTACTTTATCGCTGACTACCATATTGGCAATAATATCATCGGCGTTGTTAGTATTTTGCAGTAGCATTGAGTTAACGGTGTATGCCGTAAGCATGCATGCAGGGAGGATCCCAGCGATTAAAGAAAAGTATAAAATACTTTTTGCACGCTTAAAGCTGATTTGTTTTCGCACGTAAAAAATACTTAGAAACGCAACTGCAACGATATATACAACGGTGGTTGGTGATACAAACTTGGCGCTAATGACCGACATTGCCAAGTAGAGCTGATAGGTGTCAGCTGGTACTCGCACGGTTTCCAACATGTACGGAATTGCAATATGTACATTGGCAAAATAACTAAATAAAGCGCTGATTGTGATGTTTGGTACATCAGAAAGGGTTGCTTCATGACCCGTTAGCCAAGCGGCAAATAAGACAAATATCAGCGTTGTTAGCTTACCTAAACTCGGGAATGTGAAGGCAATAGGCACTAGCACTTCGGCAATATGGTCTGACTTTGCATCAGCAATATTGTTTTTGTGCATATAGCTTTTAATACCTTCGGTAATTACCGGCAGGGTAATAAATACATTACCGGTAGTAAACGCAGTGATTAACGCGTTACGTGCTACATCAATAAGTTCATGGTATTTAACGGGAGTAAGTGCGGCAACCAACATGGGCAGAAATACAAACATTAAAAATAAACCGAGCAAAATGACCAACACTAAATACACTTGAAGTGTACTGAGCTGTTCAATACTCATGGTGCCTGCAGAACTGGCAGTGATAGCAAAAATACCAATCGGAAAAATCTTTACTACTTTTTTGGAAATGACCGACAAACCTTCGCCAACGACATCTAAAATATTAAGTAAGCTGCTTTTTCTGACATTGCCCATTAAGGCCATACCAAGTGCAATACAAAAAATAACTAAGGCAGGTACATTCCCTTCAGCCATAGAAGCAAAAGGGTTTGAGGGAATATAACGTGCAACAAAATCAATATCTTGCTTGGCAGAGATGAGTGCGGTTGAAAAAAATGTGCCAGCATCGTGTTTTGGTAGAGTAAAAGCAAAACACCAAATCACAAACAAGCCAATGCCCCATAACGACAACATGACCGTAGCAGCTTTAAGCAAAATTGAGCGCACTTGATCGGGTTCGAACTTACCTAAACCAACAATTAGTGAAACAACAATATAGGGGAATATGGTGATTTGCATCAGGTTGATAAAGGCATTACCAACAGGTTGTAAGAATGCCAGTCGTTCACCAAAAACTACGCCTGCGATAACGCCCCAAATTAGCGCCAATAGCATCAGGTTTTTAGTTGCAAAGTAGTCGAAGATTTTTTTCATTATTACACAAATAAATAAAGGGCTAAGGGTCTGTTTTCTTTGCTGCGAAAGGAGCATACCAAAGTGTAAGACCCTGTTTGAGCCCTATTTAATCACAAATTAGTTGTGGTTTGTAACGCTAAGGTGATCATTTCAGCAAAGGAGGTTTGCCTTTCTTCACTACTCAGATGTGTATTTTGGGTAATATGATCTGAAACGGTTAAGATGGTCAGTGCTTTTGCGCCAAACTCGGCTGCAACGCCATATAAACCAGCGGCTTCCATTTCAACTCCTAAAATGCCCATGCTATCCATAAGCTCGAACATTTCCGGTTGCGGTGTATAAAACAGGTCAGATGAAAAGACATTGCCGACTTTCACTGCCAATTGTGATTTGTTTGCTTGAGTTAAGCAGGTATTTAATAGCTTAAAATCAGCAATTGCCGCAAAGTCATGATCTTTGAAACGCATGCGATTCACTTTCGAGTCAGTTGATGCCCCCATCGCAATCACAATATCCCGTAAAGCGACTTGGTCTGAGACGGCGCCACAACTGCCGACACGGATAAGGTTTTTAACCCCGTATTCTGTGATTAATTCTTTTGCATAAATTGAGCAGCTTGGAATACCCATGCCACTGCCCATCACTGAAATGCGTTTGCCTTGAAAATAACCGGTATAGCCGAGCATATTGCGCACGTCATTAACTAATACTGCGTCATCGAGAAAGTGCTCAGCAATAAATTTGGCACGCAGCGGGTCACCCGGTAATAAAATGGTTTCGGCAAAATCATCTTGTTTGGCGTTTAGGTGTGGTGTGGCTGCAAATTCAATTTGATCAAATGAGACCATTAGTAGTCTCCCTTTGTAGAGACTGATTGCGTATCGACATGCAAAACAGTATTTACATCACCAAGTAGACCTGACGCACCAAAACGAAAGTTGCTAGGGTTAACCCAATCTAAATCAAAAATACTGGCGGCAAGTTCTATGTATTGTTTTGCATCAACTACTGTGCGAACACCACCTGCGGCTTTAAAACCAACCTTTTTGCCACTTGATTTAATGGCTTCTAACATGATTTTTGCTGCATTTAGTGTGGCATTTTCAGAGACCTTACCTGTGCTGGTTTTTATAAAGTCGGCACCAGCATTTATTGCAATGCGTGATGCTGTTGCAATCAGTTCGTCACTTTTTAACTCGCCAGACTCAATAATGACTTTTAACAACACATTCTCGCCACAGGCTAGCTTGCATTGTTTTACAAGTTCAAAGCCAATCGTTTCGTCGCCTGAGATAAGTGCGCGATAGGGAAAGACCACGTCTACTTCATTTGCACCTAAGTCCACAGCTTGTTTTGTTTCTAATACGGCTTTTTCTATATCAGCGTCGCCATGGGGGAAGTTGGTTACGGTTGCAATCTTTACTTCGGCATTGAGCTGTGTTTTTGCAAACTCAATGTACTGTGGGTAAATGCAAATGGCAGCAGTGTGCCCCACATTACTACTGGCTTGGTGGCAAAGCGTGTTGATTTCGCTGTCGTTTTCTTTACCAGTTAAGCTTGTTAAGTCCATGCAATGCAAGGTAATTTGGGCAGCTTTAGTTAAATTTAATTGGCTGTTTAAGGTCATACTTTTCTCCAAATAAAATACCAATTCTGTTAACTATGGAAGCCGATATGGCTAGTTAATCGAATTGATATAAAAGTAATCCCAGAACAATTGAGGAGGGAGAGGTAGACTCTCGATCAATAAGCTCACTCATATGCTCTAAGAACATGAGTGGACTTGGTTCCTTGAAGACTTATGGTTGTAACGATCTCCTGATCCTAGCACCATAATTTAAATCCATTTATACCAAGCGCTATTGTCGGCTATTTTTCAGCTAACAGCTAGCGCTAATTTGGCATTAACTGATCTAGTTCATATTTTTACTGAGTAAATTTAAAAACTAGTTATTTCTGAATTTATTCAGTAAAAGTGTTGCGGCCACAATTACTGCTCCTGCTACAAATCCTATAAGGGCATTAAATAGCGTGGGTAAGAAAAAGCTAAGGTCAGTATTAAGTGTAAGATTGATGGTTTCAACGAGCTGTTCAACCGAGTGATGCAAAAAACTACTCCCATGCACCACAATGCCACCGCCCACTAAGAACATAGCAAGTGTGCCAACAATGGCTAACAGTTTCATTAAATAGGGGGCAAACGACAGCAAGCCACGGCCAATCTTTTGCTGCCAAATATGAGGTTTTTCAATTAATAACAACCCAGCGTCATCAATTTTTACAATCAGTGCTACTAAGCCATACACGCCAATGGTCATTAATATTGCGATGACACTTAAAACCGATAATTGCGATGTAAAGCTTTCCGTTGCTACTGTGCCAAGTGAAATGACAATAATTTCAGCAGATAGAATAAAGTCGGTGCGAATAGCCCCTTTTATTTTTTGCTGTTCATAGTGTTTATCGTCTTTATTTTGTGGGCTTTCGTTGTGCTTGTTGTCTTTGTTATGTAACCAAGGTCCTAGTACTTTTTCACATCCTTCAAAACATAAAAATAAACCACCTAGCATCAATAACGGAGTAATTAAAAACGGCGCAAGCGCTGAAATAAGCAATGCTAATGGCACTAAAATAAACTTATTGATGAACGACCCTTTGGCTACGGCCCACACTACAGGCAGCTCGCGGTCGGCTTTTACCCCTGAAACCTGTTGCGCATTTAAGGCCAAGTCATCACCTAATACACCAGCAGTTTTCTTCGCAGCGACTTTGCTCATTACTGCAATATCGTCAAGTAATGTCGCAATATCATCGATTAAGGTAAGTAAGCTTGCTCCTGCCATTTTTTATTCCTTTGATTATAATTCACGCAGAGTAAAGTATTTACCACTATAGTGTTTTTCTCTTTAAAAGGAATCAAGATGTTAAAACATGTGTTTATGCTAATGGTGAGTGCAGCAGTTTGCGGCTGTAGTGCCACAGTACCCTCAAAAAATAGTGAGAGCTTGCAATCACAGCCTCAAACTAAAGCGATTACTATGGTGCTGGAATGTGAGCGTAATTTGAATTTTGTAGCACGTTTAGAAAGCGAAACATTATGGGCATTTTTACCCAAGCAAACACTTGCGTTTGAAGCCGTTATTTCAGCATCGGGTGCAAAATATCAAAAAGGCACAGATTATATTTGGTTAAAAGGTGAACATGCGATGGTGAATTACCAGCAATCCCTTTATAAGCAGTGTGCCAATAATCGCCAAGAAGCGATTTGGCAGGATGCAAAATTTCGCGGCGTGAGTTTTCGTGCCGTGGGTAATGAACCGGGCTGGGTAATTGAAATAAAACCAAATGAATCGATTGAATTTAAGGGAAATTATGGTCAGCAAGTGATTAATTTTAATTATGTAGCACCGATTGAATCAGTAAATAGTTCGCAGTTTAACTTGGCTCAAAATGATAATTTGTTAAGTTTTGAGATCAGCAATTCTGCTTGTCGCGATACTATGTCTGGCCAGACATTTTCTACCACAGTAAGCGGTAAGCTCAATGGCAAACCATTTCTTGGCTGCGGCAGGGCGCTGTTCTAAAGCTGGCATTGTTCGCACTCATAACGCTTATTGTAGCGACGCATTGCCCATGCGTTGTACAGCTTATTGGTAATCCAGTAAAAAACAGGGAGCGATAAAAGGTAAGAAGGCCAGCCGATCGGGTGTGAACGCCAAAGTTGAAAGTTTGCATTAAGGCCGACATGCCATTGGCCACTTTCATCTTGCACATGCAATAAGCGCAGCATTTCAGCTCTTTTTTCACTGGAGAGATTTTGTTGATGAACATCTTTAAAATCAAAAATATGGCTTGATAACTTACGCCATAACGCAATTTCTCTGCGACATAAGGGGCAATTTGCATCGTAGTAAACTGTTTTCTTCATAGACATCCTCATTTTTGTATTTATACGGCTCAACTATAAAAAAGATTGAACGGTTCTCTGTTTTTTTGCGTATTGATTAATAATTAGCCCGTTAAGGAGAGCTACCATGCGCCTCGCTGAGTTTAAAAGCCAAATTGAAAGACACTCGTTGGTACCTACTATTTTTGGCTATGCAGATGCTAATCATTATTTAGTCGGTGCAGAAGACGAAGAGGGTAACTTCTATTCGTTATCTGATGATAACGATAACGTAAAAGTGTTTAATTCAATGTTTGAAGCTGAAACCTGTCTAAAATCACTTGGTTTTACCTCAGCAAATCTGCACTTTCAAACTGCCTATGATGAAATGATAGGTAACGACAAAAGCAACGATACCCGTATTACCATCAATCTAGCAGAGCGTTGAGTTCGTCTCGCTTAGCAAGTGTAAATTGCGTTGTATCGTAATAGAGCTGTTTAAAGCCATCATCAATGCTTGCTTGATTGGCAGTATACCAATCAAGCATTTGTTCTAGTGCTACGGGTTTTCGAAATCGCTTACCAGTATTTTTTAACGCTACCGCTATGCCAGATAAACTACTGTAACTTGCAAACCAGTTATCTGTGGTAATCAGATAAATTTTGTGTTGGTAATCGGCAGGTAAAACAGCCTGATAAAAATACCTTTCATCACGCAAAATCTTATAAAATTTTTGGCATAAAACGTTGTAGTTGATGCCCAATTGTTTAGCGAGTAAGTGATCAAACAAAATATCCAATCCTACGCCAGCGTATCTTCGCATCTCTTTAAATCCACTTTTAAACTGTTGGCTTACATAATGAGAATCTGTGTAGCTGTCGATGCTCCGATGCAAGCGAATACCAAGTTCCAGCTCGCGCGGCAAATATGATAATCGGCTTCCTTTAACAAAATCACCTAAGAGGTTTCCTGTTAAACTCGTATTTGATAGATATGCTAAATGTAAATGTGCAAAATAATTCAAATTTTGTTCGATCTTTAGGACAAAAATAACCGTATACTGAGTATATTAAAATAACTAGGATTGGACATGAAACACCTTAAAAAACTGCTGTTATCCACATTGGTTGCTCCCTCACTTTTTGCATTTTCGGCTATTGCTTCAGAGTGTAGTGATTTTACCAATCAAGAATTACGTAAATTACGCTCAAAAGAAACCATTAACTTATGTGAATTTAAAGACAAGCCCCTGCTTATTGTAAATACAGCGAGTAACTGTGGTTTTACGCCGCAATTTGAACAACTAGAGGCACTTCATAAAGAATATAAAGATAAAGGCTTAGTGGTACTGGGTTTCCCATCAGACAGTTTCTTCCAGGAAGAAAATGATGAGAAAGATACGGCAGATATGTGCTTTATCAACTACGGTGTTACCTTTAATATGATGGCAACCACGGATGTAAAAGGCAGTGATGCGAACCCTATTTTTAAACACTTAGCAAAAGAAACCCGCTCTCCAAGCTGGAACTTTAATAAGTACCTAGTGAGTAAAGACCGTCAAACAGTAACGCATTTTGGCTCTCGCGTTAAACCACAAAGCGATGAACTGAAAGCCGCAATAGAAAAAGCGCTTTAGAAACCAAAAAAAACCGCTCACCTTAAATGAGCGGTTTGAATTTTGAATGTCTATTTATAGGCTATACCAAAGCCCTAACCAACCTCGTACTTCATCTTGAATAGTATCCCCTTCAATTTTGGCAATACCAAAATCAATATTTAGATCATTTAAGAGTGATGGCGCAACGGCAAAGTCAAATTTGCTATTAAACTTAACCCCGTAGCTTGTTGCGAAGTCCTGGTTATCCAAGTCATGCTGGGCAACATAAAGCCATGGCATGTTTTGTTTAAATGCAATGCCAGCGCCAAAGCGTTGGTAGTCATCGCTCAGTGCAGTATAAAAAGGTAATTCATTG
Organism: Pseudoalteromonas piratica; assembly: GCF_000788395.1. NCBI lineage: Bacteria > Pseudomonadati > Pseudomonadota > Gammaproteobacteria > Alteromonadales > Pseudoalteromonadaceae > Pseudoalteromonas > Pseudoalteromonas piratica. The sequence continues at coordinate 633,514 of NZ_CP009888.1, read as the reverse complement.
ATAAGCGAGCGATCTGCTTGTGCTTCAGGCTTGATTAAACTTGATGCAAAACCACCAATGTTCAGCATTGTGTCATCGCGTTGTTGCGTATGGTAATCAACATATAGTGGGATTGACCACGCTTTACCAAACACTTTTAAACTGGCATCAAACCCTTGCCAGCTGCCACTTGTTGCATCACCGCTATAAATGCGAGCTGATGCACTTTGACCAATAGCAAACGACTGCCAATCGCGCTGCCATACTTGCTCAGCACCTAATGCAAACCATTGATTGTAAGCATCGCCAGTATCTTTATAAGAATACGCAAGGTGGCTGTTAACTTTAAACGCACCATTACGATATGGGTAACTCGCTTGTAAATAAGCACCTGTTGTATCTTCTTTTACAGCGAGTACATCTGGATGTTGATACTGATTTTGGGCGTTAATTTTATAGTCAAACGCATGGGCTAAGAACTGCCATTTATTGTATTGATACTTCGCATCAAAATAGGCGCCATTCAAAGCATTTTTATTATCAAGCGCGCCACCAAACTGCCAGCTTAATTTATTTAATAAATCTTTCCCTTTTACACCGACATGCAATAGCGCTGTACTTGCGCTGTTGTATTGCTCTGAAAGCGCAAATGAAAGCGTTTGGTCTGTGGCAGAGTAATCTCGCTGAGCGCCTACTTCTTGCTGGTAAATTTTTGCTGGTGGCAAAATATATTGCTCTGCTTTTTCAGTGGTTGCGTGTAATGTTTTCGCCCGCTCACTTACTTGTGTAACAGTCGCATTTTCGCCAAGTTGATAAATATCTGGACCTTCAGAGTTCACCGCTAAATACAGTAATCCGTGTTGCTTGGTTGGCATAGGGTATTGCATAACTTGCTGGCCAGCGCTGAGTTGTTCTAGCGTATCTGAGCTAAAAGTATAGCGATAAATATTTGTCTCACCATTTACACCGGCAACGAAATAAATGCTATTTCCCTCAGGGCTCCACTTAGGGTAAGACAGGAACTGATAACCTTTTGGCATAGGTACATTTATGTCTTTGCCGGTAGCAAGATCTTTAACCCATAGAGACCAGTTTTGATTTAACTCGGTTTTTAGATATGCCAGTTTGCCATTTTTGAACTGTGGAAAGTCATACACAGTGTCAATTGAAGGAGCGGTTAAATCGCTAATTTGACCTGTTGTTAAGTCGATTTTTACTAATTGTGAATAACCTTGCTTTACGCGTTCTGCATAAGCGATATTAGTATCCGCCAGTGAAAATCGGCGCACATTAGCAAGCTCGGTAAGCTGTTTGGTTTCACCAGTGTCGCTGTTCCAACTGAACAAGTCCTGGTGGAGGGTGTTCATTTCGTTATTTGCTGTGCTAAACGCACCGTAAATAAGCGTGGTGTTATCTTGCCATAGCGGATTCAAAATACCTTTTCGGTTGATTGAATTCAGGGTCTTTTTAGACTCTTTTTTAAAGCTAGTAGGTCTGCTGTTTGCAATATCTTTCGCATCGTCTTCGAGTAACTCTTTTTGCGCCTCTTCAAACTCGTCAATGGCATCAGCGTTCTCTTCTGTTGCATAGATGGTAAGTTTGGTATTGCCCTTTTTATCCTTGCTTACGATAGCAAGCTTATCTTCATCTGGTGAAATGCTTGGCGCTGTTTGAATGTAATCGAGATCAAACCACTCTTTGGTATCTAATGGCGATTGCGTTGCTTCTTTGCTGAGTGCCTTATGGGTATATTCCGCAACAAAACGACGATATAGTTTGCTTGGTTTTTCAAGGAAAACACCTTCGAAGGCCGATTCAAAATCACGCTTTTTAACGGCTTGCATGCGTGTCCAAACTGCATCTAGCTGTTCTTTGCTGTAGTTTTCTTCGAGCCATTGTAAATAACGCACACCAACAAGATAAGCCATTGAACCTGCCATGTACCCACCGTCTTCTTCGCTCAGCTGGCTGTAGCTTGGTAGATTGCCCTCTTTAGCAAACTGCATAATCAGTGATTCAACGTAGTTGTCATGTAAGCGGCCACGGCCTGTCATTTGTGATTCGAGCAAGGTTGCATAACCTTCAGCTGCCCAACGTGGGGTTGGGTTATGAGTAAGGTCATAGAGGCTAGAAAAGTTACGCAGCTTTTGGCGCCACTCACTGCGCGTTGGCTGCGCTAGGTGCACTAAATGCACGTATTCATGCAGTACTAATAATTGTTGCCAGCCCGAGCTATTTGAAATCACTGTATCTGACTGTGGCGGTGTGGCAAAAAACGCCATCATAGGATCAACACTGCTTGGAATGGCAAAGCCGTTCGACTGGTTATATGGATCGAATACAATGACATCCACTTGTTTATCCAGCACGCGATTCTGTTGTTCTTTTACTTTTTCACGGACAATTTCCAGCTCATTCGCAGCAGAAGTTGCCCAGCTTTGGTAGGCTTTTGGAAAATGAACTTTAAAGTTTTCTGTTTCAATGGTTTGCCAATTATCGTTGGCAGCTGTTGCAAAGCTTGCTGCAACCATCAATGAGAGTAATGACTTTTTCATATTATTTGTTCCTTGAATGATGCGGGCTAGCTTAATGCATCAGATATAAGGAAAAAAATAATAGTGATAAACGGTTAATCTCAATTATTGATGGTTACATCCAGCGCTTTTTGCTGGTTTCTGCCAAGAAAATAAGCTGATTCATTACCTGATTAACATAACTAGATGGCAAGTAAGGAATGGTTATGCCACCACTGGCTAACTGAAAACGTAATGTGCTTAGCTGTTGTTTACGCATAGGTGGCGTTTGTATGGTGGCGATTTGTTGAATTTTGAAGCCTTTAAAAACTTTGTAACTTACGCCAACTAGGCCTTTTCGTGTGAACACTTGTTCGCCATCAAAGTAAAAGCCAAAGCGTTTATAGCGTAAAAAGCTTAACCCTGCGCCTGCGAGCATTAGCACAATTAATAGTGGCCATGCGCCATTTATCAAAGGTTCATAGGCACTGATACTCACAATTGTCAGTGGCAAAAGCCAATAAAGCAGATACGTTTTATAGAAGTAATTAATTGCAATAGGTTGAAAAGGGATGTCGGTAATGGCGACTTGCTTATCCCAGCATAAATTCATGACCTCACTAACTTGCGATTTTGTGAGTACCGGTACAATTAAAGATTGCCCTTTTTTCACGGTATTGGCATGGCTGTTATTAATTTGCTTACAGTTGATGGTGTAGCGCTTTAATAGCTTAGCAATCCAGTTTTGTTTTACCTCTATCGATTGAATCTTATTGATGCTTAATGACATCTGATGGCGCTCAAAAAGGCCAGAGACACGTTTAATCTTGTTTTTTTCTAAGCTTAATTCGTAATTATAAAAACGAATAAGTGCGCCTAGCAGAGAGGCTAAAACAAAAATACCAATACCACTTAGTACTATGATTGTGCCAGCCGCAATTTCCGCATGTTCGTTACTATTTAATGAATTAGTGATTAGTTCAGTCAGTGGGGCTGCAAAGTCTTGCTTAATATAATCAATAATTTGCGTTGTAAATGGCGCAAGTGCTGCGAGCACTAAAAACATCATGCCCGACATTAAGCCGAACTTAGCGACTTCAAAATTAGCTAATGTGAGATCGGGAGTATTTGCATCTTCTTGCGCTTCGCTTTGTTGCTCGGCATGCTCAGGCATGGCACGGTAGTTAAAGATTTGGTCGCGCATCGTATTGGCATAATCAATACTAATACCGGGTAATACAACCTCTTGTTGCGAAGAGCCAGCCGCATCAAAATGACTATTTACTAATGAAAAGGGGGCAAAGTAAAACGGGGTTGCTAAGTTAACATTTTGCACTTTGGCAAAATTTAGCGTCACGCGTTCTTTTTTAAATACGCCTTTGCGTAATACTATTTCGTGCTCAGTAATTTTATAGCGAAAATTAAGGTAATAAAGCACCGCATAAATCACTAGCACTACTACCAAAGCGCTGACCACAGAAATAAACCAGAACAACTTATTCTCGACTTGTGTTACCCAAATGGCTAATGCTGGCGCGGCATTAATAAAGCCATCTTTTACAAAGCGCACAATAAAATGTAGTACAAAGTAAACAATGGCAACTGGCGAGAGCTTTTGCCACGCTGCTGGGTTTGTTTTATTCGTATTCATGTTGTTCACTTGCGGTGTTAGCTAAAATAAACTGCCTTAGTTTGCTTGCGCGCTCTTGTGTGAGGCCATGAATTTCCAAATCAGCACCAGCGCCCCCCGCGGTAAACAGTTTTAGTGTGGCAAGTTTGAGCTTGCGCTCAATCGGGTTACGGTGCGTTTCAATATGCTGAATTCGGTTAAATGGAATAGCGATGGTCCGTTGCCAGAAAACACCGCGTTTTAACAGTAAATCGTGCTCTCTCAGTGCGATGCCTGTCATGGCTACACTGCGTTTAGTAAACCACGCGATATAGATATTGAGTAATACCAAGGCCCCAGCAGCGAGAGCGGTGATAAGATTTGTCACTGGCGGTAAAAAATAGAGAAAAATAGTCACGGCAATGGAAATCGGCAAGACAAATACAAAGGTGCCAATAAGTGCTTCTTTGGTTGCTTGCTGATCTAATGGCTGAAAGTCTGCTTGATTATAATCTGGCAGCATTTGCTCGAAAACTTGTTGATTGCTAAACACAGGCTAACTCTTATTTCTTTATTTTTGTCTATTAAAACAAAAAACTCAGCAAATGCTGAGTTTTTATGATTTAAGGTTAAATATTATAACCAACGTACTGTATGTACTAATGAATGGCTGGCACCTGGTTGCAACGTTACTTTATCATCCATTACATTGGCAGCTTCTAAACACAGCATAGTGTGGTATTCATCATCGCGGAAATTACTTAGGCGTTTCGACTTTTCAATCCACGGATTCCACAGTACGCACGAACTCGAATTTTCACGACCGACCTCAATAATGCCGTCAGGTGTATTGATGGTTTGCACTAATGGCGTGTTTTGATACACCATATCCGTTTCGCGGGCAAAGCTAACAATGTCATTTTGTGTATAGGGACCTTCACCAAACTCAATGTAATTTGAACCTTGTAGTCCATCGACTGTCGTGTTTTCAATTTCAGGGGTTGGGAAATAAGTATGCAATGCTTGCGTTAATTCAAATGCAGCAGCACCTGTATTGGTATTTATAAGTTCAATATGTAAATGGTCACTTAGGGTGAATACAACTTTTAAACTTGATTGATGTGGCCAGTACTCTTTATTTACTTGTGCCATTGGCAAAGAAAAACTCACAACAATTTTGTCATCGTTCTCAACAACTTCTTCTGCTCGCCATAACATAGTGCGTGCAAAACCATGCTGCGGCCATCCGTCGTTAGTGCTCATGCCAAACCATGGCCAGCAAATTGGAATGCCACCGCGTACGCCTTTACCCACTTGGTAGTCTTCATCTTGTGAAACCCAAATAAGCGGTTTTTTACCTTTAGGGGTGAACTCGGTAAGTTGTGCGCCTTGCAGAAAAATTTTAGCGCTACATAAGTCGGCATCTACCGAAATATATTCAAGACCAGTATCAGTTTGTTGCACGGAAACAGAAGGAGATAAATTCATAAGGCATCCTATTAAAGGGAACTCAATTTAATGCAGAAAACAAGATAACCAATGCAGGATCAATTAGCAAATCAGTAAATTTCAAGTAAGACTACAGATACCTACCTTATGTTACTTGGTGGATTTAATAGGCGCTGTGCTGATTGAAAATCAGACTGCGGTTAACCGAAAGAAAAGTCATCTTATCGCAAACAAAATGTGTTTTACTCATGGCAATTGATATACTGAAATTCTTTTTCACACAATGAACACACAAATGAAGAAAACGCTTATTACACTTGCTGCGCTGACTGCACTGGTGGGCTGCCAACAAAAAGAACAACAAACTTTAGCGCCAACAACACTGACGGATAGTAACAATTTAAAGTTAGTTAGCTGGAATATAGAGCACCTTGCTGATGAAATTGGCAAAGGATGTAAGCCGCGAAGTCAGGCTGATTATCAAGCGCTTGCTAATTATGCCGCTACCTTAAATGCCGATATTATTGCATTACAAGAAGTGCAGTCTGAAAAAGCACTCAAACGCGTATTTCCAGAATCACAGTGGCAATATGTGGTTTCAAGTCGTCCAGATAATGAAGCCTATGAATGTCGCGGACATGATGGCTTATTCTCAACGCCTCAGCGCACTGCATTTGTAATTAAAAAAGGCATTAATTTTACAGCACAAGCCGATTTCAAGGCACTCGCCCTTGATAATCCTGGATTACGTTATGGCACCTCAATTAGTGTGAATAATGGACAACTTGAAGTGTTAAATGTGCATATGAAAAGCGGTTGTTTTGTTAGTAACTATCGTAAAGACAACAAAAAAGCGTGCACTGTTTATCAACAACAGGGCCCAATTCTTGAAAAGTGGGTAAACCAGCGTGTTGATAGCAAAAAAGCATTTGTTGTACTTGGCGACTTTAACCACCGTTTAGTTGATCAAAACAATCGCTATTGGCAAGAGTTGAGTAAGGAAGATGGCGAGCGTATTTTATTAAGTAGTATGCAAAACTTACAAAGTTGTCACCCGAAATACAAAGCCCCAATCGATCATATTGTAACAGGTCCTATTGCTACTCAGTGGATTGTAGAAGGGTCTCAACAAGTTGATGCGTTTGGCAAACAAGGTGAACTCGATTATGACGATATGCTGAGTGATCACTGCCCAATAAGCTTAACTTTGTCGGTTAGATAACTCTTAAAGCGCACCTTTGTGCGCTTTTGTCATTTTTGTGCCGCAAATATGACACTGAACTGTCGCAAGTTCACAATATCGGAACAGTATATTTTCTCAAGGGACTATTACGCATCGGATGCGCCAATTCACAACTGAGAAAATATAACAATGAAAAGAACAATTCTATTAAGCCTATTGCTGCCTAACGCACTATTTGCTGCACCCGAAGTTCATTATCAAGAATGTAAAACCGCCTTTGACTATGCGCTGGCAAAATACCAAGGTACAACCGACAAAAATAATAGCGGTAGCCAGTGGTGCTATTTAAAATCACCGAAAGACGGTGAAAGTTGGGGCAATGTACGCACTGAGTCTATTCCTGAGTTTAAAACAGTTTCAGGTAAAACGTGTTTAACGCCGTCTAGTTATCAAGGTGAAAAATTCTATGGCTGTACCACTCGCAATCATTCATCGCCATGGTGTTATGTTGCTGAAGGTGACTGGGAAGAATGTGACGCGCCAGCGCCTGAACCGCTGTTAACTCATACACAACCACAGCAAAGCAAACGTTTAGACAGAGTAGCATTAGGTAGCTGCTTTAAAACCAAAGGGGATATGCCAGCAGCGTTAGCGCGTTTGATAGGTCATCAACCCGACCTATTTTTATGGTTAGGCGATAACATTTATGCCGATACCACAAACATGGCCTTAATGCGTCAGAAATACGATGATAAAAAGCGCAACCCTGATTATCAGCAGTTTTTAAAAGCCAACATCCCAGTTATGGCAACATGGGATGATCATGATTTTGGGCGCAACAATGATGGTAAATATTATCAAAAACGTGCAGAGAGCCAGCAAGAATATTTACGTCACTTTGATGTTGAAGCATCGGATCCGAGGCTTAATGGTCAGGCGGGTATTTACGAAGCTAAACTGCTCGGGCCAAGTGGTGAGCAAACTCATGTAATCACACTTGATGCGCGATATTTCCGTTCTCCTACTTTTAGTAACTATGGCACCTGCGAAGGTGATAACAGCACGATCTTGGGCGAACAACAATGGCAGTGGCTTGAAGCTGAGCTCAATAAGCCGAGCGAAATTAAAATTATTGCCAGTGGTATACAAGTATTACCTCCGCTTCACAAAGGAAGAAGCTTAAATAGCTACTGTGCTTACGGAAATGGTAACCAGTTTAATCAAGCGATTGCCAATTTGAATGAAGAAGCAATGTCTGGCACCAGTTACGAATCATGGGCTGAAATGCCCGCTCAGCGAGAAAAGTTATTAAGGCTTGTACAAAAGTCGGTAAATGCAGGCAAGACGAAAGCGGTGATTTTCTTATCAGGCGATCAACACTGGGGTGAGTTGTTACAAAAAGAGATACCAGCCAGTACAGAATTTGGTGCACCTGTTACCGTATACGAAGTGACGGCATCAGGCTTTGGTCAAAATTGGCCGTATCATATTGAAAACCCGCTGCGCTTGCCGATTTATGCCGATTCGCAAGGCAACGGTGACTATTCAAAACAATGCAAATTACCATACAAATATGCGTTGGTTGAATACCAAGGGTGTATTACACGTGATCACGATAAACCTTGGTGCTATACCGAAGTGGATGAAAACGGCAAAGGTATTGAAGGGGCGTGGGGTAACTGCGCACCAAGTGGCGCTGTAATTCCAACCGGTAAAGTTGGCGTTGTGAGTAACAATATTAGTTCGCTAACAACGGGTAATCGTCATTTGATTAATAAGTCGGGAAGCAACTACGGCATGCTTGATATCGATTGGCAAAACCGAGAAATAAAACTGTCGATTCAAACAGCCAAAGAAGAAGCCGTTTCTACGATAGTGACGTTCTAATGCTGTGTAAAATGGCAATAAAAAAGGCGCTAGTGCGCCTTTTTTAATTTGAAAATGCTTACTCAACCGTAACTGATTTTGCCAGGTTACGTGGTTGGTCTACATCGGTACCTTTAATTACCGCTACATAGTAAGACAGTAATTGCAGTGGAATGGTGTACACAATTGGTGCCAGTACATCGTCAACTTGATTGACGTTAATAACACGCATTGTGTCATCTGAGACAAACTCAGATGCTTTATCAGCGAATACATAAATAATACCGCCGCGTGCACGTACTTCTTCAACGTTTGATTTTAGCTTTTCCAGTAGCTCGTTATTAGGTGCAACAACAATGATTGGCATATCGGCATCAATCAGTGCCAATGGACCATGCTTTAACTCACCTGCTGCATACGCTTCGGCGTGAATATATGAGATTTCTTTTAGCTTAAGTGCACCTTCCATTGCGATTGGGTATTGATCGCCGCGGCCTAAGAAAAGTGCGTGATGTTTATCTGCAAACTCTTCTGCTAGGTCTTCAATACCTTCAGCAAGAGACAATGACTCTTCAAGCTTGTTTGGTAGAGATTTAATCGCATTGACAATTTCTGCTTGTGGCTGGCCTTTTTCTTGGGCAATTGATGCAACTAGCATAAGTAATCCAACAAGCTGAGTGGTAAATGCTTTTGTTGATGCAACGCCAATTTCAGCACCCGCTTTCGTCATAAACGCAATATCTGATTCGCGCACTAGTGAGCTGCCAGGCACGTTACAAATTGTCATTGAGCTCATGTAACCTTGCTCTTTAGCTAGGCGAAGTGCAGCTAAGGTGTCGGCTGTTTCACCTGATTGTGAAATGGTTACCAGTAGACTGTTTTCATGAACAAATGATTTGCGATAGCGGAACTCAGAAGCAATTTCAACGTTACAGCTAACACCTGCATATTGTTCTAACCAATAGCGTGCGACCATACCTGAGTGGTATGAAGTACCGCAGGCAATAATTTGCACATGCTTTACTTGCTTGAAAATATCCGATGCCGTATCGCCAAATGCGTCAACTGCAACTTTATCGCCATCAATGCGCGCTTCTAAGGTATTGCGCACCGCAACAGGCTGCTCGTAGATTTCTTTGAGCATGTAATGACGGTACTCACCTTTGCCTGACGCATCTTGGGTGATGTTAGACTCAACCACGTCGCGTTCAACAGCGTTGCCATCGATGTCGTAGATTTCAACTGAATCACGAGTAATACGGGCCACGTCGCCTTCTTCTAAGAAAATAAAGCTGCGTGTTACTGGGAGCAGTGCTAACTGGTCAGAAGCAATAAAGTTTTCGCCTAAGCCTAAACCAATAACGAGTGGGCTACCAGAGCGAGCTACGATAATTTCATTAGGGTTTTCTTTATCAAAAACCACTGTGCCGTAAGCACCTTCAAATTCTTTTACAGCAGCTTGCACAGATGCAAGTAACGAATCATGGCTTTGACGAAGCTGGTGGATTTTATGCACCATCACTTCCGTATCAGTGTCCGATAAAAATTCGTAACCATCACCGCGCAGTTGTGTGCGTAATTTATCGTGATTTTCAATAATACCGTTGTGCACAAGCGCAAGCTGTTGACTCGAAATGTGTGGGTGAGCATTGGCTTCAGTCACGCTGCCATGGGTTGCCCAGCGAGTATGCGCAATACCTGTTGTGCCTTTTACATCTGCAGCGGTAAGTGCTGCATCAAGATTAGCAACTTTACCAACTGCTTTTACAGTATTCAGCGCTTTGTCGTTGTTGCCTAATGCTACACCTGCTGAGTCGTAGCCGCGGTATTCAAGGCGCTTTAGGCCTTCAATTAAAATTCGGTTAACTGGGCGTTCTGCCACAGCGCCAACAATGCCACACATAATAATCTCCTTAAATTGCACGGTATGTGAGCGTTAAATGGGTTACAGGTTTGTTGTCAGAACCTGCAAATGCGTTATTTGGCGCAAATAACAGTAACGTGATGTTGTTCAATTGCCCGCTTAGTGTTGTCGTCTAAGCCATCATCCGTTACTAAATAATCTACTTGCTGCCACGGTATTTCTAAATTCGGTATCTTCTTACCAATCTTGTTTGATTCAACAAGCACAATTACTTCCCTTGCTGAATCAGCCATAACGCGACTCAAACCGATCAATTCATTGAATGTAGTAGTACCTCTATCAATATCAATGCCATCGGCACCAATAAATAATTGATCGAAGTCGTATGAGCGCACAACTTGCTCGGCAACTTGCCCCTGAAATGATTCAGAATGCGGATCCCAGGTGCCGCCAGGCATTAATAAAGTTGGCTCATTTTCTAATGAAAGCAATCGGTTAGCTACATTTATGGCGTTGGTCATGACGACTAAACCACGCTTGTGTGAAAGCTCAGGGATCATTGCTGCTGTGGTGCGACCGCTATCAATAATAATGCGGTTATGATCTTTAATGAGATCAGCTGCTGCTTTTGCTATTTGCATTTTGCGAATCGGATCGAGCTTTTCGTCGCTATTTGCAACGATCTCTTGTGGCAATGCCATTGCGCCACCGTAACGACGTAATAGCAGTCCACTCTGTTCAAGTGCGGTTAAATCTTTTCGAATCGTAACTTCTGACGTTGCAAACTGCTCAGCGAGTTGCTCTACACTGACCTCACCAAGTTCATTAACTTGCTGCAAAATAGTATGGCGTCTTTGTTGTGTATTTCGTTTCGTCATTTCTTCATTAAGTTTCGTTTCGAAAGGTTTTGTATTTTAGTCGAAACTTAATAGATCGCAAGTGCTTATTTAGTAATCGGAGTAAACCGCTTCATGAAAAACGCATAATACTGACTAAACCATGCTTATTTGGGGGAGTTGTAGTTGCGCTTTTATTTATTTATAGTGCTTAAAGCGTTAATAAAAACAACAAGATGCTATGAAGGAAAAAAAGCAATCCAAACTTCACTTTTCGCAAGATAAGGTGAATCTATTTTTGGCGCTATGCGCGATTATTATTTCAGCAGCGTCATTTTATGCGACATTTCTACAAGCAAATGCTGCGGAAAAACAGGTAAAAGCTGCAACTTGGCCTTGGATGCAGTTTGTTTCTGGCAATGCGAATATGGAAAAGCGCAGCCAAGAAATTACCTTTACCTTGAAAAATTCTGGTGCGGGCCCGGCACTTGTTAAATACTTGAAGTACACCTACCAAGGTAAAGAGTATTACAGCGTTTATGACTTTATCAGTGCATGTTGTTTTGATATTCATGCCTACGAAAAGGCGCTGCAAGAATTACAAAAGAAGTCACCGAAGGTCAATTTCTTTAAAGAATTTGGTTGGATCACTACCTCATTTGCGCAAAACGCTCTGGTGCCACCGGGGGACTCGCTTAATCTATTGGCATTTGAAAAAACCAAATATAACGAGAAGTTTTGGCAAGTACTCGATAAAAAACGCTTTAAAGTAAAAGTTGAGGTGTGTTACTGCTCATTACTTGAAAATTGTTACATCAGTAATGGCAAAGGTGATACCCAAGAAGTTGAAATGTGCCCAGCAATTGCCGAATCGAAACTTATCGTCGAAAGCCTTTCTGTAGAAACAAAAAAAGCCGCTAAATAGCGGCTTTTTCAATAGCGTTGCTGTTAGCTTTTCTTAACAGGACGCTGCCAACCATCAATATTACGTTGCTTTGCACGTGATACCGCTAGCTGTTGTTCTGCAACATTGGCTGTAACAACTGAACCTGCGCCAATAGTGGCTGTTTGACCAATTTCAACAGGCGCTACCAGCGAGCTGTTTGAGCCAATAAACGCGTTATCGCCAATAATGGTTTTAGATTTGTTTACGCCGTCGTAGTTGCAAGTAATGGTGCCAGCACCAATATTCACTTTTTCGCCTACTTCAGTATCACCAAGATAAGTGAGGTGATTCGCTTTAGAGCCTTTACCTAAGCGGGTCTTTTTCATTTCGACAAAGTTACCAATGTGTGAATCTTCTTCCATAACAGCTCCTGGACGAAGGCGTGCAAATGGGCCAAGTGTGCACTTAGCTGCTACTTTTGCCTCTTCAACAATTGAGTTAGCCTTAATCACTACGCCATCGCCGATTTCGCAATCTTTTAATACACAGTTCGGGCCAATAACCACATCGTTACCAATAACGACCTTGCCTTCAAATATGACGTTTACATCAATTTGTACGTCTTGTCCTGTGGCGACTTCACCGCGTACGTCAATGCGTGCAGGGTCGGCTAAACTTGCGCCATTTAGCATTAACTCTTCAGCTTGCCACGCTTGATAAGCGCGTTCTAATGCCGCTAGTTGCACGCGATTATTTGCACCTTCTACTTCCATTAAATCGCTTGGTTGCGCTGAAGTAATTTCAACACCATCAGCGTGTGCCATGGCTACGATATCAGTAAGGTAGTATTCACCTTGTGCATTATTATTTGATAAACGACCTAACCAATCGCGTAACAAGCCGCCATTAACCGCCATAATACCTGAATTAATTTCGGTAATTTTTAGTTGTTCTGGATTGGCATCTTTTTGCTCAACGATACCTACAATATTGCCATCTTTACGCTCAATACGACCATAACCTGTAGGATCATCTAAATCTACAGTCAGAATTGCAAGGCCTTGATTTGGTGTTGCTGCAAGCAGTGCTTCGAGTGTCGATTTTTTTGTAAGCGGTACATCACCGTAAAGAATCAATACGGTATCGTCATTGGCAATATGCTCTTTCGCTTGTGCAACTGCATGACCAGTACCTAACTGTTCTGCTTGTAAAACCCAGTTCACATCGTTGTGTGCTAAGTGTTCTTGAAGTAATTCACCACCATGGCCATACACTAAATTTGTGGTTTTAGCGCCAAGCGATAATGCGTTATCAATAACATGTTGCACCATTGGTTTATTCGCAACAGGGTGTAGGACTTTTGGTAGTTTTGAACGCATACGAGTGCCTTTGCCCGCAGCGAGAATTACAGTGGTCAGTGCCATTTATTAATTTCCTTTTTTCACATCGATAACAACCATGTATGAATTTCGTTAAATAATCCCACTCCCTGTGTTGAATAAACTCACCCAAAAAGATGAGTACTTGGTCATACAGAGTTGCTAAAACGGGGGATATTTTAACCTGTATTTGCGTTTAGATTAAATGACAAAGGACAAATAATTGTGAAAACAAAAACAAACAAGCACTTAGTATTAAGTGCTTGTGCTCTTAGAGAGTTGCTATTTAGTTAAGTATGGATGGTATGAATTACAATGTTGGCTTAACAAATTTAAGCGTAAATCGGTTACTTTCGCCAATAGCTAAGTATTTGGCTTTGTCTTTATCACCCAATGCAAGTGTTGGTGGTAGTGTCCAAACGCCTTTCTCGTATTGGGCTTGATCGAGCGGGTTGGCATTAACACCTGAACTTGCTACCAATTTAAAGCCCGCTTTTTTAGCAGCAGCTTCTACCACACTTTGCTTGATATAACCTGACTGACGGAATGCTTCAGCATCGAGGTTTTCAGGTAATTTATGATCGACCACACCTAACACACCACCTGGCTTAAGCGCTTTGAACGCGGAATCTAATGTGGTTTGCATCATTTCATCACTGGTCATGTAAAAGTTATGCAAGTTACGAAATGTCAGTACCATATCTGCACTACCAGCAGGTGCCATATCAGGACTAAACTTAGGGTGGAATTCGGTTATTTCTGTTTTGCTCAGCGCAGGCGTATTTTTAATTTTTGCTTGATACTTAGGTAAATGTTTATTGAAGTAACCCACATCGGTTCCTGATGGAAAGTGTGCTGCAACAAACTTACCTTTTTCAGCAACAACAGGTGAGATAACTTCGGTGTACCAACCACCTCCAGGCCAGATTTCAACGACTGTCATATCCTCAGTTAAGCCGAAAAAGTTAAGTGTTTGCTGAGGATTACGAAATTCATCTCGCGATTTATTTTTGTCGCTACGTACTTCGCTTTTTACTGCTTCTTGTAATGTTGTTGCGTGTACGGCTGTGATCGAGCTTGCTGCAATGGCTGCAGTAATCGCTAGGTTAAGTATCGTTTTCATTTTTAGTCCCTAAATATAATTTTTCAGTACAAGATAATCATAAAACTGTTGAATGTTTAAGCATTTTGCGATTGAACTTGTTGCAAAATATTTCCAATTTGGTTGTTGATAGTTTTTTAATCGAATTTTTAAGTGGTTTTAACTCACCCAAACTAGCTAATTCCCCACGATTTTGTTTCAATTCATTACAGAATAAACGTGACAACAAGAAGACTCCTAGATGAAACACATATTAAAAACCTCACTTGCAATGGCAGTGAGCTTAGCGCTGTGTTCGCATGTAAGCGCTGATGAAGCAAAAAAAGAAGAGAAAAAAGAGTGGCAAGTAGACGCGCCACAAGGTGAATTTTTTGATGCAAACATCAAAGTACAACAAGGTACTTGGATGAATGTTGATATTAGCCCTGACGGTAAAACACTGGCGTTTGACCTTTTAGGTGATATTTACACAATGCCAATTTCAGGTGGTAAGGCGACAAAGCTTACTTCTGATATTCCATGGCAAATGCAACCGCGCTTTAGCCCCGATGGCAAAAAGATCGCGTTTACGTCTGACCAAGGTGGCGGTGATAACATTTGGGTTATGAACACAGATGGTTCAGAGCAAGTCGCAGTAACAAAAGAAACGTTTCGTTTATTAAACAGCCCTGTGTGGAGCCCTGATGGTGACTTTATTGCGGCGCGTAAACACTTCACGGGTACGCGTTCACTTGGTGCAGGTGAAGTTTGGCTTTATCACAAAGCAGGTGGCAAAGGTGTTCAGCTAACAAAGCGTGCTAACGACCAGAAAGACCTTGGTGAGCCAGCATTTTCACCTGATGGCCGTTATGTCTATTTCTCACAAGATGCAACTCCAGGCAAAACATTCCACTACTCAAAAGATTCTGTTGCGGGCATTTATAAAATCAAACGCTATGATCGCGAAACAGGTGAAATTGAAACCATAATTGAGGGAATGGGTGGTGCTATTCGTCCAACGCCATCACCAGATGGTAAAAAACTAGCTTATGTAAAGCGTGATGATTTCCAATCAAGCTTGTATGTTTATGACTTTGCAACAGGTGAGCATACTAAGCTCTATGGTGACCTTGAGCGTGATATGCAAGAAACATGGGCAATCCATGGTGTTTACACTTCAATTGCATGGACACCAGATAATGAAGAGTTGGTGTTCTGGGCTGGCGGTAAAATTCATAAACTGGATGTTGCAAGCAAAAAAGTAAGTGACATTCCATTTGAAGTAGAAACTAGCAAAAAGTTACAAACGGCACTGCGTGTTGCACAAAATCTTGATACTAAAGATTTTGACGTAAAAATGCTGCGCAATGTACAGGTTTCACCTGATGGTGAAACAGCCATTTTTGAAGCCATGGGTCACATTTATAAGCGTGATTTAGAATCAGGCAAAGTAAAACGTTTAACCAAACAAAACGACCATTTTGAGTTCTACCCGTCGTTCTCACGTGATGGTAAGAAAATTGTCTATGTTACTTGGGATGATAGTGAGCAAGGCAAAGTACGCGTAGTATCAGCGCGTTCTGGTCGTGGTAAAGATGTTGTCGAAGTAAAAGGCAAATATGTAGAACCTACTTTTAGCCCAAATGGCGATACTGTGGTATATCGCAAGATTAAAGGCGGTGCGATTTTAGACCCAAGCTATTCTGTTGAACCAGGCATTTATGCAGTTAGCTCTAAAGGTGGTGACGCTGAGTTTATTACCAAAAGTGGTATTCAACCACAATTTGGTGCGCAGAATGACCGCATTTATGTGATGCAGGCATGGCCGAAGCCTTCTCTGTCAGTGGTAGAGCTGGACAGTAAAAAAGAGCGCAAGCTTTACGAGTCGAAGCATGCGACAGAGTTTCGTGTATCACCAGACGGTAAATACTTAGCGTTTGCAGAGCGTTTCAAAGTCTTTGTAACGCCTTTTGTTGAGCGTGGCAAAACTATCAACATAGGTCCAAAAGACAGCCAATTCCCAATTGAGCAGTTATCAGTACGCGCCGGTGAAAACATTAGCTGGAACACAGCAGCCGATAAGCTTTATTGGTCGCTTGGTCCAGAACTTTATCATGCAGACTTGAACGGTGTGTTTGATATTACAAAAGACGAGTCTAAGTCGTTTAAAGTAGAAAACGGCCAAAATATCGGCTTTAAGCAAAAAATGGATGCGCCAAAAGGGGTAATTGCACTGACTGGCGCACGCATCATTACCATGAAAGGTGATGAGGTGATAGAAAATGGCGTTATCTTAACAGATGGCAAGCATATCAAAGCGGTTGGTGCGGTAGCAGATGTAACTGTACCAAGTGATGCGTTAATTATTGAAATGAATGGCAAGACGATTATGCCAGGCTTAGTTGATGCGCATGCTCACGGTTCACAAGGTTCGAATGAAATTATCCCGCAACAAAACTGGGAGAATTTAGCAGGTCTTGCGTTTGGTGTTACGACAATTCATGACCCTTCAAACGATACGACTGAAATCTTTGCCGCTAGCGAAATGCAAAAAGCAGGTAAGATTGTTGCCCCGCGCATCTTCTCAACCGGTACCATTTTATATGGTGCGAACATGCCGGGTTACACGAGCCATGTTGATAGCCTAGACGATGCTAAGTTCCACATCGAGCGCTTACAAAAAGTGGGTGCGATTAGCGTTAAATCATATAACCAACCACGTCGTAATCAACGTCAACAGGTAGTGCAAGCCGCACGTGAGTTAGGCATGATGGTAGTACCTGAAGGTGGTTCATTGCTGCAACACAACCTAACAATGGTTGTGGATGGTCATACTGGGGTTGAGCACTCAATTCCTGTGGCAAATATTTATGATGATATTAAGCAGTTATGGCGTCAAACTGACGTGGGTTATACGCCGACACTCGGTGTCGCATACGGTGGTATTTGGGGTGAAAACTATTGGTACGATAAAACAGATGTATGGTCACACCCAATTCTGTCGAAATATGTACCTAAGAACCAATTATTGCCGCGCTCTATGCGTCGTGTTAAAGCGCCTGATCATCACTATAACCACGTAAATAACGCGCGTGTTTCGAAAGAACTACAAGACTTAGGTGTGTTAGTGAATATTGGTGCACACGGTCAACGTGAAGGTTTAGCTGCGCATTGGGAAATGTGGATGTTCGCGCAAGGCGGCATGGCACCACTTGAGGTGATCCGCACTGCGACTATCGACCCTGCCAAACATTTTGGTTTAGATAAGCATATTGGTTCACTTGAAGTCGGTAAGCTTGCTGACTTAATGGTAATTGATGGCAATCCGTTAGAGAATATTCGCGATACCGATAAAGTAACGCATACAATGATCAACGGTCGTTTATTCGACACGGCTACAATGAACGAAGTAGGTAAGAAAAAACGCGAAAAGCTGTATTTTGAAAAATAAGCTTTGAGCAATGTAACGTTTAAAGGCTGAACTTAGGTTCGGCCTTTTTTTTAGCGAGGTATGCATAGTGTTAACTTATTTATAGTTGCACTGCAGCAAGGCTCGCTTTGGTAAAGATAAATTTAGTAGCTATAGTTTGAATTATAAGTGTCACCGGTTAGCTGCTCTGAGTTGTTGAGAACCTACAGCTTTATTTTTGTTCACGTTATATACTGTTGGCGATCTAGCAGTAGAAAATGTAGTGTAAAATGAAAAATTCAGTGCGTTTATTATTTACTTTTATTCTCTTCAGCTGTGTATTTAGCTTTGCTAGTCACGCAAAAATAAAAGTGGTTTTTATCAATCCTGGCTCAGAATCAACAAATGACTCTGGAGATTTTTGGCCTAATGTAAACCGCTTTATGATGGCAGCAGCAGAAGATTTAGATGTACAACTGACATCACTGCATGCTAATCGAAATCATATTCTTATGAAGCAATTGGTCAGTGACGCGATTGCCAGCAAACCCGATTATTTGATTTTGGTGAACGAAAAAGAAAGGTTGCCGCAGATGCTTGAGCAACTCGCCAATACCAATATTAAAGTCTTTTTATTACTCAATAAATTTAGTCGTGCACAACAAAGTACCCTACCGCAGTCGTTAAAAGAAAAGGTGATAGGATGTTTATCGCCGAATAATAAAGAAGTTGGTGAGCAATTGGCGAATGCGCTGATTAAGCGTGCAAGCAAGTTTGATAAAACCGACTTAAAAATGTATGCACTACTAGGTGATTACAAAACTCCCGCAGCAAAAGAGCGCCAAATAGGCTTGAAACGTGCTCTGCAAAAGCATGCTGATGTGACATTGATTGATTCTACCGTGGCTAATTGGTCTGAGAGTAGTGCCTTTGAAAAAACGTATGGGGTGTTGTCGAAACACTCTACAGATATCGTATGGGCTGCCAATGATGCGATGGCGTTTGGAGCAATTGCTGCATTAGAACAATTAGGCAGAGCTGAAGAAGTGATTGTAGGCGGAATTAATTGGGATGTTCATACTAATGGGTATACAACAGATGTGTCATTCGGTGGTCATGTCACCTTGGGAGCCAAAGCGATTTTAATGCTAAATGACCATCACTTTTATCCGGAAAAAGCGCAAGCTATGAGTCAACGTGTCGCTATTTTTGAATCTTCTGAGTCAACTGTTCATGCTGAATTTATTAGCTTGCTGCGTGAAGAACAGTTTAATGAGATCGATTTTGCACGTTTCAGTGTTGCAACTGACAACCCCTTGGCATTTAACTTATCTAATTTAATGAGTGCTAAGCATTAACGTATCATCCTAAATTACATAATAATACGCCTGTGATTTGCGTTGCGTTAACCGGTCCAATTTGACAGCAGGCTAAAGTGTGCGGGTCGTCACCTGCAAGCCAATATAATCCATTCTTGTCTTGATACGCGATACGTTTGATAATGGTTCCAAACTCACTGTGTTCTACTTTTACTATCTGCCCCTTTTTCAGGTGCTTTTTCGTACCAAAATTATGCAGTAGGACATAGCTATTTGTTTCGATTGTGGGCGACATACTGTTGCCCGAAACTTTGTTAATGCTTAACCCGAACATTGTGTAAATCCTTTGCCTTGTTTGTCCTTTCGCATGCCGCTGCAACAGTGTCAAAATGAAAGAGTTTATCGAGAGTTTTAACTGCTTTGTTTAAAGCTGAGGGCTTTGTCATGGTTGTTCCTTTTCTTTAATGCAGCAAAGTATGACTATTCGCGTATTGGTGAGCACGATTAATACCTGTGCATTGGCGATGATACTTTGCTTGGAAATCTGAAAGGTGTTTTAGGGTAATAGCAGACAAACGAACCGCATTACTTTGCGTGTTATCACAGTTTGCTTGGTTATTAGCATGATCGAGAATAGTAAAATGGGCATGCAGTAAGCATTGCAACGCACGTTCTAATTGACCTTGTTGTTCATAAGTAGCAGCTAAATTTTGATACCCGCATACCCAGGCTTGCATTGCTTCAAGATTGTTGCGCTTCTGCTGCCAAAGTAAATCAATAAGCTCAATTGCACGCATATAATAACGTTCAGCCTCAAGCCAATTATGTGAATCAAAGCATTCATTCCCTTTGGTCATAGTGGATTGCCAGCTCATATGAAAAACTCTATCTACCAACTTAATGATAATGATTATTGATCGCGTTTGTGGTGTTGTAAAGAAAAAAGGCTCAATTAAATTGAGCCTTGCGTGCTAGGGAACTGAGCTGTATCTGGATGACAGCTTAGGGTTTGTAGAATTTAGATTGCTTTGTAATCTGTATGTCCGGTGACTCTATCGCTTTCACCTTAAAGTCAATCTCAGTTACTTTTTGCTTTAAGTCATATGCATCAGCAGTCACAGTTACTGGGAACTGGCTCATCTCACCTGCAGCAATAATAATTTGTTGAGGCGCACTTAATGCAAAGCGAGAATCTTCCAACAATGTGAGCGAATAGGTCAGCGTATTTTGCGTTTTATTGGTAATTTTGAAGGTGTAAGTGTTTTCAGTCAGACCTTCATAATTGACTCGATAAAGCGCATTGCGGTCACGTAAAATGCTAGTTTCAATTGGCACGCGTAAATTCATCCACACCAGCATGGTAATAATCACAAGACCTGTAAAGAAGCCGTATCCGACTAGTTTTAAACGGAATTTATCCGTTTTTTGACCTGCTAATTGATGTTCACTGGTGTAGCTAATGAGACCTTTCTCATAATTAAATTTTTCCATTGTTTCATCGCAAGCATCAATACAAGCACCGCAGTTAATGCATTCATATTGTAAACCGTTACGAATGTCGATCCCTGCAGGGCAAACTTCAACACATAGGTTGCAGTCAACACAGTCACCCAACCCAAGTTGTTTTGGATCGTCTTTGCGTTT
Organism: Pseudoalteromonas piratica; assembly: GCF_000788395.1. Lineage (NCBI taxonomy): Bacteria > Pseudomonadati > Pseudomonadota > Gammaproteobacteria > Alteromonadales > Pseudoalteromonadaceae > Pseudoalteromonas > Pseudoalteromonas piratica. The sequence continues at coordinate 612,497 of NZ_CP009888.1, read as the reverse complement.
ACGACGGCCGCGTGACTCGCCGCGTTTCTCATCGTAGGCAACAACATAGGTATCCTTATCAAACATCACAGCTTGAAAGCGTGAATAAGGACACATATAAATACACATTTTTTCTCTTAAAAAGCCCGCATTGCCATAGGTACATACCGCAAATAAACCAACCCAGAACATAATAAGTCCCGACCATTCCAAAGCGATAAGGTTGCCGTACAGTTCGGCAACAGGCACAAAATAACTTAAAAACGTGGTGGCAGTAAAAAATGAAATAGCACCCCAAATGAGATGTTTAAGGCTCTTTTTGCGGAATTTCTCAAATGACATTTTTGACTTGTCGAGCTTGATGCGTTTATTGCGGTTTCCTTCGATTTTTTCTTCGACCCAAATAAACATCATCATCCATACTGTTTGCGGGCAGGTATAACCACACCAGACTCGACCGAGCCAAGTCGTGACAAAAAACAACGCAAATGCACCAGCCATAAAGACCCAGGCCAATAAGGTAAAATCTTGCGGAAATAATGTGGTATTAAAAAAGCGAAATTGTTGCGAGCCGATATCAAGCAGTATCGCCTGTTGACCATGGTAAGGAATAAAGGGGATAAGAATAAACGCCAACATCAGTGCCCAACCAATATAACGGCGAAGTTGCTGGTATTTTCCTTTTTGAGAGCGCACATAAATAGGCCCTTCTGTTTTATAGGGCTTAATAATCAGATCTTCTTCTTTGATATCAAACTTCATACTATTTCTCGACGGTAGATATACGTAATGCTTAGTTCACTAATAACAATAACTATGCCAAGCTTGAAATGTGGTCAAGATATTGATTTTTATCGTTTTATTTTGGTTTGGTCAATTCCGTTTGTCGCGACATATCGCGGCTCCGCGATATGTCGTGGTTTTTGCAGTGAATGTTAGGGGGCGGATTAGAACAGATTTGAAGATATTTGGTGTTATCCACCTTCGCTAATTTGCCTTTTCATCTGTGGTCAGGCCTATTTGAGGGTTAAATACGAGATATACCAAGCTTTTTCATTTTTGAGCGTAATGTACTCTCGGGCAAGTCTAATAATTTAGCTGCGCCATTAACACCGCCAATTTTGCCCGCGCATTGCTCCAAGACTTGTTCAATATAAGACTTTTCCATTTCAGCAAGCGTAAGTTGGGCAAAATTACTGGCATCTAAATTGGCCTGGAAGTCGTGCTTTATTTGGATCAATGATGTTTGGCTTAAAATAACTTCACGCTCTAGTACATTTTGCAGTTCACGTATATTGCCCGGCCAATGATAAGTAGCAAGACGTTTTAAGCTGGCTTTACTAATGCCTTTTATTGGTTTGCCAAGTTTGCGAGCAAGTTCTGAAATGATGTTTTGGCATAGAAGTGGTAAATCATCAAGACGCTCACGAAGTGCTGGCATGGTCAAAGGAAATACATTGAGGCGGTAGTATAAATCCATGCGGAATTCGCCTTGTTGTACCATTTTTAATAAGTCTTTATTGGTTGCTGCAATCACTCGAATATCAACTTTTAGGGTTTGATTTCCGCCAACACGTTCGAATTCTTGTTCTTGTAAAACTCGCAGCAATTTACTTTGTGCTTCAAGGCTTAACTCGCCAACTTCATCTAAAAACAATGTGCCTTTATCTGCTAATTCAAAGCGTCCTTTACGGCGTTCAGTCGCGCCAGTAAAAGCGCCTTTTTCATGGCCGAATAATTCGCTTTCAAGCAGGCTAGGAGTAAACGCTGCACAATTTACTTTCACTAGGGTGTTGTGAGCGCGTTTGCTAAGGCGATGAATATTACGTGCAATCAGTTCTTTACCTGTGCCGTTCTCACCCAAAATCAATACGGTACTGTCCGTTTTACTGACTAAACTGACTTGTTCAAGTAACTGCTTAAAACGTGGACTTTGGCCAACTAAGCCTGAATCACTCCAGTTTTCGTCGATTTCACTTTGCAGGTAGGTGTTTTCGGCCTGCAGTTGTTCGGATAATGCTTGCACTTGCGCAAGCGCTTCACGTAATGCGCGATCGCTCTCTTGTTGCTCAGTTACATCGCGGAAAATTGCCACTGCCCCGATAATTTTACCGTCTTTATAAACCGGGGTAGAGGTGTATTCGACTGGAAAACTAGAACCATCTTTGCGCCAAAAGACTTCATGGCTAATGCTGCGCTCTTGGCCGTCTTGCATGGTGGCATAAATATTACATTCATGAGCTGGATAAGGAGTGCCATCAGCGTGGCTATGGTGGTGATATTGATGGATCTTTTCACCTAGTAACTCACCTGCTTGCCAGCCTGTCATACGTTCTGCTGCGGGATTAATAAACACCGCTTTACCTTCTAAATCAAAACCATAAATGCCTTCTCCCGCAGCATTTAACAGTAGCTCTGAATCAGCAAGCAAATGTTTGAGATTATCCATGTATTACAACCCTCGATATTTCGAGGGTTAATTGTGCCAAGCTTTAGCTCAAATAGCCAGCAGCCATAAGCTCACATTTAAATGATAAGTGGCAATATAAAATGATGAGTGAGCTGTTCCTTAAAATTCAAGAACGTAAAATACTGACAATTATAATAAAAATGAGAAATGTTATGGCGCAGGCGATGATATGTGTGGAACAGGTGAGCAAGGAGTACAGCTCAACTATAGCAGTTAATCAATTGAGCTTTTCAGTCAATAAAGGCGAAATTTTTGCTCTATTAGGGCCAAATGGTGCAGGTAAATCATCTCTTGTTCGTATGCTGGTTGGTTTTACTAAACCTGATAGTGGTAGCGTATCGATTCAACTTGCCAATCGTTACTTAAGTGAAATTCCAGCGCATAAGCTCGGTTATTTACCAGAAGATCGCGGACTTTACGGTGAAAAAACACTTCTGCAAAACCTCCATTACTTTGCAGCACTGCACGGTGTTAGCAAACCAGACGCACAAAAAAATATTGATTACTGGCTAGCACGGTTTGACTTAATAGGGCGTGAAAATGAGCCTCTCAAGTCTCTCTCGAAGGGAAATCAGCAGAAAGTTCAGCTAATCACTGCAATATTACATAGTCCAGAAATTGTTATTTTAGACGAGCCTTTTTCAGGATTGGATCCGGTTAACCAAGAAAAAGTAGTGCAGTTTCTCGCGGAACTGAAACAGCAAGGCATGACTGTCATTTTAAGTGCGCACCAAATGGCAATGGTAGAAAAGCTTGCTGACAGAATGCTGCTGATGAATAAAGGCGAAGCCGTTTTATATGGCACATTAGATGCGATTAGAGCACATATAGGTGGCGCTTTAGAGCTAGAAGTTGGTTATGCAGGGGAGTTAAATGCCGAGGCATTGCAGCAACATTTTAGCCAATTTAATTATCGCTTAAATAAACAGTGTACTTTAGTTGTGAGCCTAGAAAATAAATCACAAGTGAATGATGTACTTACAATCTTGCCACAACTTGGTCAGGTGATGCATATCTCTAGTCGTAATATGGATTTACACCAAATGTATTTAAAAGCGATCGAATCCCATCAAAGTAAAAGTATTCGCCAAGGAGAAGCACAATGAATAACCAAATGATGCATGTTGCTAAATGGGAGTTTATGCACTTCTTTAAATGGAAGCAGGAAATTATTAGTAAGTTAATTATGATTGCGATTGCACTAGTGGTGTTTTTTTGGCAATCAGCAGCAAATTTTACAGCCAGTGACTACCGAGTAGCAGTTGCCAGTGATGTAAATTTTGAAATGACCCTTGAGGGTTATGCCTTCAGTCAAAAAAACATTAGCCAAACAGAGCTTAAGAAGGCCTTAGCCACGGGGGAATTTGATGCACTTTTATTAATTGATGAGTCAAAAAGCCCTGTGAAAATAGAATTTATCAGCAAAGGTAAAATGGCTTGGCAACAAACATTACAGAATGCGTTAAAACAGCATTATGCAACCAAAGTAAGTGACCAACTATCTCTTTCACCAAATCAAATGTCACTGTTAACTAACCCGATCACACTTTCAACTGAGTACCTTGATCACACCGTTAAAAATGAAGAAAACCATTCGTCATCAACGGCTATTGGTGTCTTAGTACTGCTTTCTGTGGGAATTTTTATGTCGTTTGCACAGGTTTTCGTATCAATCACAGGCGAAAAGCAGCAGAGGGTAACCGAACAACTTTATGCCACTATGAGTGCGCAAACTTGGGTGGATGGTAAAATTTTGGGGCAAGTGTTACTTGCACTTAAAGCTATGCTGAGCACGATTATTTCAGTTATGTTGGGTGTTGCATTTATGCAAGTAATCATTGAAGGGCAAGCATTCGATTTATCTTTTATTGATTGGGCTTTATTACCTTGGGTATTGGCGTTTGCATTATTAGGCCTTTATTTTTCTACGGCATTTATGGCGGCGATAGCGGCAGCCATTGATGACCCTAATCACAGTGGTAAATCTTCGTTTATGATGATCCCATTGATTCCCATGATCTTGGCATTTATGTTAATGGACAGTCCTAGCGGTTGGGTAATGACCTTTCTAAGCTACTTCCCACTTACTGCGTTCGCGGTGATGCCAGTTAAAATGGCATTAGTTGATGTGGCAATTTGGCAACCTATTTTGTCGCTGATACTAACGTTTGCCTTATGTGTTTACATGCGTGGCATTGCAGGTCGCTTATTTAAAATGGGCATGGTGATGTATGGCAAGGAGCCAAGCTTTAAACAAATGTTAGGGTGGGCGATTTCAGAACGCTAATACTAAAAAGAGGCACAAGCCTCTTTTTTAAGCATATTTGCTGCCAATTATTTCTGATTCGGTCTACTTTTTGAGCTAAATCAAGTTTCGAATCGGCTGGTAATTGGTTAGGAAATAAACTTGATTTAAGTCAATTCTCAATCTCAAAACGGGCGCATACTTAATTCCAGAAAGCGATTTATCACCGATAAGTTGAATAGTTTAAGAAGGAATTTCGTTATGAGAAATGTGCAAAAATCAGAAATTGTAGTAACAGTCATTGCTGTACTTGCGTTAGTTGTTACAGTGGTTGGTCACCTTGCTGGTGCAAGTATTGCAAACTCAAGCTCATTCGGCATTATTGCAGCGCCGGTGCCTCTTGTACTCTTTATTATTGCATTTGCAGCGTATAAATATGCGGCATCTCATGACGAAGACTCAAATCATTAATATTTGAGTTACTTAGGCCAGAAATTGCCCCGATTAGTTTTACTTTACTTGCGACAAAGGCAGCGTTAGCTGCCTTTTTTCATTGCAATTTTAAGATTACACATGGGATTAATGTAAGTACGCATTCAGCATCCAAACAAGTTTTTCTTGCTCTTTTATATAATCGCTCATTAGTGACGCTGTGCCTTCATCCTCTGCATCCCCAGCGAGTGAAAGTAAGCTTCGCTGTGTTGTGATAAGCTCACTGAAACCTGACAATAAATTGCTAATTGCGTCACGGCCTGCGCTGATATTTTTGGCTTCAGAAATCTTGCTGTTATTAAGGTAATCAGAAAAGCCGTGTAACGGCTCACCACCCAAGGTTAAAATACGCTCTGCGATTTCATCTACTTTAAGTAGTAAGTCATTATAGATTTCTTCAAATTTTGCATGTAATTCAAAGAAGTTTTCACCTTTAATATTCCAGTGAAAGCCACGTGCATTCATATATTGAATTTGGTAACTGCTTAACAGTGTATTTAATTCAACCACTAGCTTATGTGTGATTTCTTTGTCTAAACCGATAATTGAAACGTTTTTCATAACCCACCTCGTGTTCAAAATAAGAGTAATTTGTTTCGATGAGATGATTATCGGTTATCTTAATGATTGAATAAATCACTTAAACTAGATTGGAGTGTTCTATTTTTGTGATGATAAAATGGATTCTATGTAATCCATTACTTTATGTGAGTAAATTAAACTGGTGTGGCTTAAATGAAAGACTTTATGTTCAGCCATGCCTTTGAGTTTGGTTTCATCGAGCAGCACTGTGCCATCAGATTGGCTGTTCTTTTTGATGAACGGCATTAAGCCAAGAGGTAGGTCGCCTGCAATGCTATAAAGCTTGGCATTAAAGGGCCAATCATGATTTTCGGAAAGCAAAAACTCGACACTGTTCTTTAAGAATAACTCGAAGCCTTTCTCTTTCATGTGTTTTGCAATTGTCGCGCCTTTGTGAGGGGTACCAAGGGTAATCACTTTTTTCACATTTACGGCTTGTTTACTATTCGCTTCAAGATAAGCGCGTGCTATTAACCCACCCATCGAGTGACAAACAAATGCAGTGTTTTCACCGTCAATAAATTCGTCTATTTGTTGAAATATGCCTTCTTTATTGGGCGATAAGCTCTGGTAGCTTAAATTTAGCGTTTTAAAGCCAAGCTTTGTAATGCGCTTACTGAGCGGCAACATCACAAAGCCGGACATATATAACCCATGCAGAATAACAACTTTTTTAATCGTCATTTGCGCTCAAGTTATAAAATAGTGATAGGTTCTATCAGCACTGAATCGGTTTCGTTACTGACCCAGACCTGACCATCTTGTACCGTAACTGAAAGCTGCATATGTCTTGCTGCTAATGGAATAAGCTGCTGTGACTGTTCAAATGGAATGCTGATTACACGTAAATTGGTATGCTGGAAAAATTTTCCTTGGTGTTTTTCAAGCCATACTTTTTGATCGCCATCGCCATAGGTATATAAAATGGCTTGCTTAGATTGGTTGCAGGCTTTTTTTAAGCGTTTTTCATCTGGCAGGCCAAGATCTATCCACAATTCAATCTCATCAGTGAGAGACTTTTCCCATATTTCTGGTTCATCGTCTGCACATAAACCTTTAGTAAAGCTCAGTTTATCCGAGGCATTTAATGCAAATGCTAAAACGCGCAACATCAAACGATGTTCATTTTCTGAAGGGTGTTGTGCAATTGTCAGATTGTAATCACCGTATTGGTGTCTATCCATATCGCTCAAGTTTAATGAGAGCTTATGTACTAAAGCCTTTAACGCCATAATTATTATTTATATAAGAAAGATTACTGCTATTGTAACTGAATATAGTTAAAATACGCGTACTTTCATGCTTTGGAGAAAATAAATGGCAATTCAGTGGTTTCCTGGTCATATGAATAAGGCGCGCAATGAGATTAAAGAAATCATGCCGCAAATGGACGTGATTATTGAAGTGCTGGATGCGCGTATTCCTTACAGTAGTGAAAACCCAATGGTTGGCGACCTACGCGGTGACAAACCCGTGATTAAAATTTTAAATAAAGCTGACCTTGCTGATCCGGAAATGACCAAAGCATGGATGACTTACCTAGAGCGCGAAGATGGGGTGAAAACCTTACCACTTGATAATAACAAATCGAGCGAAGTGCACTTAATCAACGATTTATGTAAAAAGTTAGTACCGCATAAAGTGGGCGCTGATAAACAAATAAAAGCCATGATCATGGGTATTCCAAATGTCGGTAAATCTACATTAATTAATACGTTAGCTGGTCGTGTTGTGGCAAAAACAGGTAATGAACCCGCGGTAACTAAAGCGCAGCAAAAGATTCGTTTAGAAGATGGCATTATGTTGTACGACACACCGGGTATGCTATGGCCAAAAGTTGAAAACGAAAACTCTGGCTACCGTTTAGCTGCGACAGGTGCAATTCGTGATACTGCAATAAATTACGAAGAAGTGGCGAGTTATACCGCAGAGTATTTACTGAGTGCTTACCCTGAATTATTAAAATCGCGTTATAAAATGGATGAGTTGCCAGAGCAAGATTGGGAATTTATTGAACAAGCAGGGCGTAAACGTGGTTGTATTCGCTCGGGTAATCAGGTTGATACTCATAAAATGTCTGAAATCTTAATCAATGAATTGCGTGATGCTGTAATTGGTCGCATTTCAATGGAAACGCCAGAAATGCGTGAAGAGGAAGAGATTATGGTAGCCGAATTACGCGCCAAAGCCGAAGCCAAAAAACAAGCGCGTGAAGAAGAGAAAAAACAACGCCGTGCTCGTGCACGTAAAAATCGTCGCTAATATTGGTTTTAGAGCAAATATTCACTACAGTTAAATAAGTTAATAACTGTAGTGAATTTCGATTGCGCCGTTTATCCTTCATTTTTACAACGTTTTTATTGATTAGCTTTGCAAGCTCAGCAAAGCAAGAAATTATCTTTGCCACTGATCTTATGCCTGATCAAGGTAAGCGCAAGGCCGACCTGGTTTCTAATCTTGTCTATTACGTTATAGAGGCTTTGGAAAGTGATTATAAAGTGAGCTTTCAACAAGCGAGTAGAGAGCGTGAATGGCGGTTGATTACTAAACAAAACAATGTCTGTGTATACAATAAAACACGAACTTTGGAACGCGAAAAAGTCGCTATTTTCTCCACCTTACCATTGATCGTTTATGCACCTAATCGCTTGATTTTAAATAAACCTTTATCTGTCCCACAGCCAGTATCTTTTCAGCATATTCTTTCTCTTGGACTCACAATTGGAGTGGTAAAAGGGCGAAACTATGGCGAGCAATTGGATAGTGTCATTGCTGAAAATACAGACCGATTATATTTAGGGGCAGGTAGTAATAAGGCTGAACGTTTAGAAGTGATGCTCAAACAAGGAAAATTAGACGGCATTGTAGAATATTCTTCGGTATTTAAAAGCCGTCAACAAGATGCTCGTATTGATCAAGATTACTTTATTTATGCGCTAAAAGAAGCTCAAGAAGTGGTAAGAGGGTTTTTAGCATGTGCTAATTCTGAGGTCGGTAAGCAGTTCATAGCTGATTTTGAAAAAGTGATGCAAAGCGAAAATTATCGAGCTTTTGTCATAGCGCGGTTAAATGAAGCAAGCAACTACATTGAATCTGCATACATAATAGAACAACTTGGATACAAATAAAAAAGGCCTCTTTCTGAGGCCTTTTGGTTTCATATCTACCGTCACCGATATGAGCAATGTAGCAAGTAATTCGTATAAACTGGCCACTAGTAACGTAACTTCAGGGGCGCAAAGCGCGGTTACTAGCAGCCGTAGCCTGTTAATTCACTATTAAAAAGCTACTAGGGTCGAGAAACACAAAGAAGAGTGAGTGCGTGTACTGCTTCTTTGTTGAGATTGATTATCAATTAGATCTAAGTGTCTGTCAATATCTTTTTGATAATAATTCTCATTAACCTTTTTGGGCTTTACAGAAAATAAAAAAGGCCCCTTTTGAGGCCTTTTGGGTTCATATCTACCGTCACCGATATGAGCAATGTAGCAAGTAATTCGTATAAGTTGGCTACTAGCAACGTAACTTCAGGGGCGCGAAGTATTGCTGCTAGCAGCCGTAGCCAGTTAATTCATTATTAATAAGCTACTAGGGTCGAGAAACACAAAGAAGAGTGAGTGCGTGTACTGCTTCTTTGTTGAGATTGATTATCAATTAGATCTAAAAGTCTGTCAATAGTTTTTGAGAATAATTCTCATTATTTTTAATTCTGTGCATTGTGACTTACTTAAAATTTTGATTTATATGGATTTTTATTTTTGGAAACCTTGGTGTATTTTTTGTTTCTGGGTTGGGGGCTGTTTGTGCAGAGGTTTTTTCTAAAAGAACATAAAATTTTATATTCTGGTTATCCTCTTTGTAATAAAAGTGAAATCTAATGGAGTTACACTTTCAGTCAATAATTCGCTGCTAAACGAACTATTTCCCTTAGGTTATTTAGCCGACATTGCTTTGAGCAAGGTCGGCTTTTTTATGCCTGTTACATTTCTTTGAATTTTACTTTTTTAGTGCTGCGGGTGTAGCTGCGAGACTCCGGCGCTGTCCATTCACCTTGTTTGAAGTAACTAGTACTAACAGTGATCTTATCGTCTGTTAATTTGCTTGATGACTTTACTTTGGTGATTCCGTCTTTATTTCCTGTTACATCCTCAAAGGCAACAAACTCATTTTCTGCGGTTATTTCGAGTTCACCCTGAGTATAAAACCCAGCTGTTGTGAAGTAGAAAAACACTAATTTTTGTTTTTTGTTATCCCAAAAAATTAGGGATTCGCCACCATACGCGCCCTCATTAATTGAATGTAAGGTGCGCAGTGTTGTGCCATTTAATGTACTTTCCCAATGGCTAACGTCTACCGCACCATTGCTAAACGTAGACTCCCATGTGCCTAAGTAAGGCTCGAAAATTTTGAGCTTTTCGTCTAGTGCATTTGCATGGGTTGCTAAAGTTTGGAGCAACAAAGCGATGCCGATAATTAGGAGTTTCTTCATTTGTGTTCTCTTTCGTTGTTTTGTAATCCTGTGATTTTAAACACAGTCGACTTTTTATTGTCTCTTAAGCTTAGTGAAAACGAGGCAAAAGAAAAGCCCTAACAAATGTTAGGGCTTTGGTATGCCTGATGGCATAAGCAAGTAATTATTGCAGAAAATATAGTTTTTTAAAGTGCTTTAAAACGAATCGCAACACCGCCGCCGGCAGCCATTTTTAGGCTAAGCTCGTCTTTGTGTGTAACAGTCTGAGTGTAGATTGCCATTTCATAAGGTTTGTCGACCCAGTTTGCGTGTTCGCCATCGCTGTACACTTGGGCAATGTATTTGCGATTTGGTTCTAGAAAATTAAGGTCAATTTTCTCTGTGCGTGCATGTTCATCCGTTACGGCACCTAAGTACCAATCATCGGAATGCTTATCTTGTCGTGCAAATACAATGTATTCGCCTACTTCGCCAGCAATCGCTGTACTCTGTTGCCAATCCGTTGGTACATCTTTAATAAATTGAAATGCCTCCGGTTTAGCAAGGTAGTTGTGCGGTAAATCAGCTGCCATTTGAATCGGGCTATAAATGACAACATACAGTGCTAACTGTTTTGCTAATGTCGTCTGTGGACGGTTGGTGTCGCTGCCTAAACCATTAAAAGATAAGTCAAAGATTCCTGGTGTAAAATCCATTGGGCCTGAAAGCATGCGCGTAAAAGCTAATGTTGGCACATGACTCGGTGGGTTTGGTGGTGTGCCCCACGCATTGTACTCTTGACCACGAGCACCTTCGCGAGAGATCCAATTTGGATAAGTGCGGCGCAAACCAGTGTCTTTAATTGGCTCATGGGTATTAATGCTAATTTTATGTTTTGCAGCAAGTGTTACGTTGGCTAAGTACTCGTTCACCATAAATTGGCCGTCATGCCATTCGCGATGTACTTGGCCGTTTCTATCAACACGTTTAATGTTACCGCCATCAGCGACATAGCCGGTTTTAACTTGGCTAACGCCGTGCTTTTGGTAAAGCGCAAAGGCGTCTTCCATTTGATTTGCGTAGTTACTCACATTGCCGGATGTTTCATGGTGCCCAACAATTTCAACTCCTTTTGCTTTGGCGTAGTTTGCCAACTCAGCAAAGTTAAAATCAGGATAAGCTTGGGTGAAATTAAACACGTCGCCATTATGGAACCAATCGCCATCCCAGCCAATATTCCAACCCTCTACTAAAACACCTTTAAAGCCATTTTGAGCTGCAAAGTCGATGTATTCTTTAGTGAGTTTTGTGGTAGCGCCATGTTTTTCCCCGCTACCCCAGGTGTTTTCACCAATGTGCATTCCCCACCAAATACCTACGTATTTGCTTGGCTCTACCCAATCAACATTACCTAATTTGTTAGGTTCATTGAGGTTTAAAATGAGGTCTGAATTAGCTAAGCCAACTGCAGAATCAGAAATTTGAATGGTGCGCCATGGTGTTGTAAAACCATCTGATGTTTTTACTAATGTGCCATCGCTCCATGGCGTTAGATCAGCATTAAACTGGCCGTCACGACCTTGTTTCAGTGTCATTGCTGCAAAGTCGACGAGCGCTGCCTCATGAATGCTAATGTGAATATTGTCGTTACGTTTTAGGGTGACAGGAGTATGAATATGGCGTGCAGCATTGAGTGGTGTTTTGTTGTAAACATACTCATAACGGTTCCATTCACGGGCAGGAATCCACCAAGCAGTTGTCTTATTTGAATCTGATAGGTTGAACTGGGTAAGTTCTTTGCTGATTTCTGCGTGTTTGTAACCTTGCTTTTCAGCTAGTTGATAACGAAAGCCAATACCATCATCAAATACTTTAAAGGTGACATCAAAAGAGGTGTTGTTTTGCTTAAAGGTTAATGCCAGTTGGTTGTGATTATCGCGCACATTTTGACGTTCACCCCATGGCTGTTGCCAAGTGTCGTCGTGCGATGAAATACGTGAATTACTAATTTTGGCATTGTTTCCTAGGCTTTCATGCTCACGAAAAGTGAAGCCCAGATTTGACGGTGTGATGATAGTTTGTTGTTTAAATAAAACTTGGTAAGTAGGCAGAGTTGCATCATCACTGACGACGACTGTTAACTGTTGATTTGGGGAACTCACCGAAACGGTCTTAGCTTGCAGGCAGGGTGCAAGTATAAGCAGTAAGAGTGCTTTTTTCATGATGTTTCACTTGTTGTCAATGTGGGAGCATCAAGAGTAAAAGGTTGGTAAAAATGA